>JAQTZZ010000003.1 GCA_028687545.1 Candidatus Wallbacteria bacterium | reverse complement strand
ATTTCAGGCGGGCCCCCTGGAGCAGCACTGCCGGAGGGAAGCTCTGCGAGATCGTGTCCCTCCGCTTTTCGTTCGCAGCGGATTCAGGCGCGAAACTGCCGCTTCGGAATACTGTGCTGATTGCGCCATACAGTTTCGAGCGCCGAAGCTACTGCAATCTGCTGTTTGATTTTCAGCACATCAACGAAGAGACGCTTCCCAGGCATTACTGGTATTCCGCAGGAAGCGACGCTGAACTGAAAGTGTCCGCCAATGCGACGACTGACGACAATGTAAGCGGAGCTCTCCGTGTCTCGTATACGATCAAATCAGGGGACAGCGGAAAGAACTGGGTGGTGCTCAGGCATCATGACCTTTCCAGCCCGCTGGATGCCTCAAAATATTCCGGAGTGGAGCTCTGGCTGAAATCCGACGGCAGGGGCGGGCTGTTCAGGGTCGACCTGGAGAATGCCGACGGAAGCGTGGCGAGCTTCAGGGATGAACTGATCCTGAATCAGAAGAAATGGCATCATCTGCAGATAGAGTTCGGGAAGTTCCAGGGAGCGGTCTCACTGGTCAAGGCTTTTTCATTCTACATCGGGCTGGACTGGCATCAGGCGCCCCTCTCGGGTGAAGCTTTCTTCCACGACCTGCGGAGAAAAGGCGAGAAAGCATTGACAGTCGAACGGAACGTGTATCTGGGAAACATCAGCGACAGGATCACTGAGCGCGCGAAAGAGCTGCTGCTCGCGACAATGGACGTTGAGAAATGCGTATCACTGGAGAGCGCGCTGATCACGAACAAGATCGAGGAATATTATTATCACCGCACAGGAGCTGAAGCGGAAATCGCGTATGAGAGCTGCGTGGAAGCATTGCGTACCGAACGGCTGAGCAGCGGGGCAAGGATTTTACTGATGCGGGGTTTCAGCCTGCCGTCGTTCGTGCCCGGCGTGCGGGTGAAATATGCAATCACAGGACGGGACAGCAAGGAGAACTACTGCGAATTGAGAAGATACCGCCTCGCGGAAAGCGTGGTGATCCCGGAAGGCGGAAGCGTAGGCTTTTTCCTGCGGTCTGAAGGAAGCGGAGGAGTGCTGAGGCTGATCCTGGAAGCTGCCGACGGGAGCGAATGGGTCAGCGAGCACAGGCTGGCATTGAGGACCAGGCACTGGCATTACTGGCAGGCGCGGGCAGTGGATTTCAGGCGGGCCCCCTGGAGCAGCACTGCCGGAGGGAAGCTCTGCGAGATCGTGTCCCTCCGCTTTTCGTTCGCAGCGGATTCAGGCGCGAAACTGCCGCTTCGGAATACTGTGCTGATTGCGCCTCATACTTTTTCGAGCCGGGATTATCTAAACCTTCTGTGGGATCTTCCTGAAATCAACGAAGTGACGCTCCCCCGCAGTTACTGGTTCGGGTCCGGAGCTGACGCAGAATTCAAAGTTTTTCCGAACATTGTGACAGATGGATTGGCAGGGGGAGCCCTGAAAGCCGCTTTCAGAATCAAATCAGGGGACAGCGGAAAGAACTGGGTGGTGCTCAGGCATCAGGATTTCCCCAGACCAGTCTTCGCTGGCGAACACCAGGGAGTGGAACTCTGGCTGAAATCGGATGGTCGTGGAGGACTTTTCAGAATCGACCTGCTTCAGGAAGATGGGACGATCTGTTCATTCCGCAACGAGCAGGTCCTGAATCAAAAACGCTGGCATCATCTGCAGATCCCATTCCAGAAATTCAGCGGAAAACCTGTCAAACTGATCTCTTTCTCGTTTTACATCGGACTGGACTGGCACCGTCCTCCCCTGGATGGAGAGATCATTCTGCACAATTTCCGGAGCAGGCTTGAAAAAACAGGATTATCTGAAGAGAAAATCTATCTGAACTTGTTCGAGGATTTCGAAACCGGAACAGACGAACTGGCTGATAAGTTCTGGTGGGCTTCCGGCGAAGACAGCAGCCTGTCAGTGACTCCCATGGTGACAGATCCACAGGGTGTGCAGAATTGTCTGCGGATCAACTACCGTATCGAAAGCCCTGATTTCGAGAAAAACTGGATTGTGATCAAGCATAACGATTATTCAGAACCGCAGAATCTGACTTTTGCAGACGGAGTATCTCTCTGGGTAAAGGGAGACGGCCAGGGTGGTCATTTCCGGATCAAGCTTGTGGATAACGATAAAAACGAATTTATCCATTCTGATCGCAAAATCCTGAATACTACCAAATGGCAGCAACTCAAAATTTCTTTTGATAAATTCATTGCCGGTAAACCCGGTTTTGATCTAAAAAAAGTTGCCAGTTTCGAACTCTACTTAGGTCTGGACTGGAAAAAACCACCATTATCCGGAACGGTTTATTTCAATGATTTCCGCAGACAGAAGGAACAACCTATCGCCATTGGCAGGGGCGATTTTCAGAGCTTCCATTCAGCGCAGGTTTCTGAAAAATATGAAAGCCTGGCATACAGATTTCTCTCCTCTTCCCTGATCCCGAAGCGGCAGGTGCATTTCGGCGGGAAATTGATCAACTTCACTGAATATGAAGGCCTGATCAGGCAGAAACATCCACATGTTGATGATCTCAAACGCAGAAATTTCATCGCCTTCAATGAAAAAGATACTGTGATCCTGGATTCGATGCGAAAAAACCGCTGGGGACTGGACAAGGTCGCTCTCTTCATAGAGCCGACCAACCTCTGCAATCTGCAGTGCATCATGTGCAATCACGGTGACCACAGTTTCCAGAGACCCCTGGGGGTAATGAAACTCTCGGAATTCAAACGGATCATTGACGAAATCGTGGCTGAAAAATTGAATTTATGGGAGTTTGCCCCGTTCTGGCTTGGAGAGTCATTCGTGCATCCTCAGATCGTGGATTTCTTAAACTATGCCAGTGAGGCTAAGACCAGACCTGGAACATTCCGGCATTTCAACATCCACACAAACGGTTCGATGCTTGAACGCCAGCATCTGGACGCCATTCTGAACTCCAAGCTCACTTCGATTCTATTTTCCGTTGATGCTGCCACCAAAGGAACTTATGAGAAAATCAGAGTGGGTGGGAACTTCGAGCGGGTGGTCTCCAATCTCCACTTCCTGCTTTCAGAGCGAATCAAGCGAGGGCAGGCGAGTCCCAAGCTGATTGCCCAGCTGATCGGCATGGATGAAAATATCGGTGAAATCAGGGCTTTTGCCGATTACTGGCTGTCTGCAGGATTTGAAGATCTGATCTTTGCAGGGAGAGCGGAAGACAATCCCTTTCCCAGAGAAACAAAAGTGCACCTTCTGTTTCCGCAGGTGATCAGGGATTCCGTTTTCATCAAAGCCCTTGAACCGAACGCCCTCACCAAGCATCAATGCCATCGGGAAGTGATCGAAATGCATCCCGGACTGGTCAGAAAGCCCTGCGGTTCGCTCTGGCGCATGCTGTCAGTTGCCTGGGACGGAACCGCTACAGCCTGCTGTCGTGACGATCAGATCAAGATGCCGATCGGAAATGTGTTGAAAAGTTCGCTGAAGGAAGTCTGGTACGGAGAGCCGCTGCGCAGGTTGAGAATCGCTCAGATCATGGGTAATTTCTCAGAAACCCCGAAATGCCTGGATTGTGTAAACTGGGTGAAGTACCCTCTTTCCAGGGAAGAAGTCGCGGATTATCTCAGATCAATCGGGGAAGACCGCCTGATCAATCATTTTTCGAGGCTCAGCCATGCTTGAGAGGGTAAAAATCAAAATGCAGGAAGCAACTAACCGTCTGAGTGCCAGATTATCCGGTAATTACTACCCTGACTCAATCCTGGCGGTGGAACTTACCAATTTCTGTAACTGCAACTGTGTAATGTGTACACAGTCAATGAATGCAGCCTACGGTCAACGCAAGGGATTTATGCCTCAGGCTACTGTCAGAAAAATTCTGGAGAGTGTAAGTGAGAGAAATGTAAGAATCGGAAAACTCCTGCCTTTTGGACTGGGTGAGTCATTACTGCATCCGGCTTTTCTGGAGATCCTCAAGGAAATCCTGCAGTTCAACCAGGGCCGGAAACACTTTGAAAGCATTGATCTGCATACAAATGCGATCCTGCTGGACGATAAAATTATTGAAGTCATGCTGAACTCCCCTGCTACGATCGATACCCTGAGTTTTTCACTGGATGCGGCCAGCGATGAGACATACGGAAAGATCCGCAGAAACCGTCAGCTCAACAATGCCACGGAAAACATCCGGAGATTTTTCCGTAAACGGAATGAAACCGGTCTGAAACTCCCTAAAGCCCATCTTCAGTTCATAGTGATGGAGCAGAACAGGCATGAAGCCAGGCAGTTTCTAGAACAATGGAGTGATTTCTTCAATGAACTCGGCATCCCGTTTCAAGTGAATTACGACTGGAACCCGCCGATGAGGATTGATACCATTTTTTTCAAAAGGCTCAACCCTTTTAAAAACAGTGAACTGGCTTCCGCAGAGGCTCTCCACAGGGATGTGGCGAAGGAACTGGGACTGATCCCTCCTGAAAAGCACTCTGAGACTGGCCGCATCATCGATTCCCAGGAATATATTGAACATGAGCGCCCGGCTGCACGCAGACCATGTTCCGGACCATTCAAGTACCAGAGCATCGGCTGGGATGGGAAACTCACTGTCTGCTGCATCGATACAGGCAGGGAGCTTACGATTGGAAATGTAGTCGAGACGCCGCTTTTTTCCCTTTGGGAAGGCGATAAAAACAGCTCTTACAGGCTCTGGCAGATCAAGGGAGAATTCGATAAAATGCCTAAATGCACGATCTGCCACAATCTGGATTCCCCTCAGTTATCAGACGACGAGATCACTGAATTCCTGAAAAGAAAAGGACACGCGGAACTGATTCCAATTTTTTTCGAAAGGATCTACGGTTAGATGTGGGAAAGCGAATTCAGAGATCAGTATATTCTGATCGAAGTTACAGATTTCTGTAATCTCAATTGCGTGATGTGCTCCCATGAAAACATACCCGGCCCACATTCACGGGCCAAAGGCTTCATGAGTTTCGAACAGTTCAAAAAGATCGTGGACGAACTGCCGGAAAAAAAGGTTGCTTATGGTTACAAGCTTTTCTGGCTGGGAGAGCCTTTCCTGAATCCTGACTTTCCCGCGATGCTTTCTTACTTGTACAGTAAGATCAGGAATCGGCCCGAATATATCGATTTACATACTAACGCTCACTTTCTACATGCCGACAACCGCAAACTGCTGCTTCAATGCGGTGATAAAATTCCCCGCCTCACAATCTCACTTGATGCCATCAGGCCCGAAACCTACCGGAAAATCCGCCGCGGTGGTGAACTCAAGAACGCAATGGAAAACGTGAACGCGCTGCTTGCCGAACGCGAACAGGCGGGACTTACCCAGCCGACTTTGATCTTCCAGTTCATCATCATGGATGAAAACAGGGAAGAAGCTCTGGAATTCCAGAATTACTGGAAAGAGAGGGTCATTTCCCTGAAGAAGAAGAGCGGTTTTTTCCAAAAACTGGCTCAGAATATTTTTTCCGAAAGGCTCACTGATGTAGTCTGGTTCAAACGCATTGATGTGGCACCTGAGCGAAGAGCATGGGCTGAGCGGATTTATCTGGAAACAGCTAGGAAATTCGGTCTGAAAAAAGAAAAGAACAATGAGATTGAAGTGATTGTTTCCATAGACAATCTCTGGGATTCTGAAATGAAAACTTCCGAACCGGCTATTCCGGTCTCACCAGCCACAGAGCACAATTCACTTCCCAGCCGTCCCGTCTGTTCCGCCCCCTTCAAAAGCCCCTGCATCATGTGGGACGGAACACTTACGGTCTGCTGCTTCGACCCTGCCATGCAGTATTGCCTGGGAAACTTGCGGGACAAGACATTCACTGAGCTCTGGCACGGTCCTCTGATGGATAAGTTCAGACTCAGCCAGATCAGGGGAGAATTCGATAAAATTATTACTGCAGATGGATTTCCTAAATGTCTGCACTGCACTGGCTACGACACTCCCAGAATCACCGACGAGGAAATCCGGCAGTATCTTGCAGCAACAGGCAGAACGGACGAATGGAATTATTACCTCCGGCGGCGTTATGGATAACCTGAAGCTTAATTATCTGCTGTCTCCGTATCTGACAATCGAACTTACCAATGCCTGTAACCTGAAGTGCGGAATGTGCACACTGCGCGACAAGGACCCTCTTTCTCCCAGGTTTATGGAAGAGACTGTTTTCGAGAAGATACTCAGCGGGATCTATGGCTCTCAGCTCACTTTCTCAGACCTACGCCTTTTCTGGGCAGGAGAACCTCTCCTTCATCCAAAGTTTGCGCGATTCATCCAGCTGCTGGCTTGCCGTGAGGCTGAAAATCCAAAATTCAAGCTGATTACAATGGATTCCAATGCCCTGCTCCTCAGTCAAGAAACCGCCAGCCTGCTGGTGAAACATGGAAAAGCTCTAAAGCTCTGCCTGATACTGTCACTGGATTCCCTGAATCCTGAGACTTACCAGAAAATCAGAAAGGGAGGGGACTGCCTGACTGCCATCGGAAATATTCGTCGCCTTCTGGACATCAAGGGCAGCGCCGAATTTCCCAGGATTGCAGTACAGATGATCGTGATGCGTGAAAACTTCCGTGAAGTTCGGGATTTTATTGAATACTGGAAACCCGAATTTGAAAAACACGGTCAGGATTTCAATCTGTTGGTTAATTCATCGGTAGCCGAGAAAAACGGAGTCAACCTGCGTCCTCTCACTGAACAGGACAGACCTGCACTGCAGGATGCTGCCAATCATCTTTTCACCGACACACTGATTAATTGCGGGATAGTCGGGTCAGCTGCTGAATGCAGTGTTTTTTCGCAGGGTGGAGGCCGGTATGATGAAAAATGATCTTCGTCCCTGCCTGGCTCCTTTCAGACAGCCCATGCTGCGTGTCGACGGCTCGCTGACGGTCTGCAATTATGACCTGACACTCAATCTGAAACTTGGAAATCTGAATCAGGATGGATTCGAAGAGCTCTGGTACGGGCCTGCAGTCACAAAGTTGCGCCTCTCCCAGATTACAGGAACAGGCCTTCCTGAAAAGTGCCTGAAGTGCAGGCCTGACCATTTTCTTCCCAGAAATCAGGCCCTGAAATTCCTGCATATCCTGAAACGTGAAGAACTGGCCTGGCCTTTCCTGCGCAGGATCGAAGAACCACTCAAAGTGCTGCTTGTAAATCCCAGGGTCTCTGAGAAAGCCCCGTACAAGATGACCGTGACGCTCGGCCTCGCCTATCTCGCAGCCCGGATCAGAGAAAGCTATCAGGTGGAGATCATCAACATGCCACAGCAGGGTCTTGGAGAGGACGAGGTCGTCACCTATGCCAACGAGCATAACTTCAATGTGGTGGGAATCACAGGCATGACTTATCAGGGGAACTGCGGACTCAAGCTGGCGAAACTTCTGAAAGGGGCCGATTACAGCCGGAAAATCATTTTCGGCGGGCCGTTCGCGACCCTGGCCTGCGGGGATATCCTGAAAGAACCTGCTGTGGATGCAGTAGCGCTGGGTGAAGGTGAGGAGACTCTCTCTGAATTCCTGTCTGAGATCGAAAAACCACAGCCGGATCTCTCGCGAGTAAAGGGACTTGCTTTCCGGGGGTCACTCGGTGAAGTGATTGTCAATGAACAGCGTGAACTGATCAATCTCGACAGCCTGCCTGAACCTGCTCGCGATCTGGAACCGACGCATTGTCTGATCCCTGACGACAGGGCTTTCAGTGCTGACGGGAAAGGCGAAATATCAGTGATGGCTATGTTTTCGAGGGGCTGCCCCGGTAACTGCATCTTCTGCGCATCCCCAAGATTCTGGCGGCGTAAGGTCCGCTATCGGATGCTGGATAACATTATCGCAGAAATCAAGGGAATCATCCGCGATTTCGGAGTGCGCAACATCGTGATCGATGACGATGCATTCACAGTGAACCGGAAGCTTGTGATGGAGTTCTGCGCTCGTGTAATCGAAGAGAAGCTTGAAATCCGCTGGAGGTGCAATACCAAGGTCACAATGGTGGATGAGGAAATGTTTAGATGGATGAAAAAAGCCGGCTGTGTCAAAGTCTCATATGGAGTTGAATCTGGAAACGACAATATACTGGCCATCATCGGCAAGGAGTTCAGAGTTGATGATGTGCGGCGGGCTTTAGCTTTGAATCAATTGACCGGACTTACAGGCACCATGCTGATGATAGTCGGACATCCCTATGAAACGGAAGAAACTGCCCTGGACAGCCTGAGGCTGGTGCAGGAACTGAAACCTGAGGGGGGGTGGGATTTTCAGATCATGCAGCCACATCCGGGTACTGCCTTGCGTGAGAAATTCGCTAAAGAAACCGGAAGATTACTGACTGACGACTGGGACGAGTATTTCTCGGACAACATCACCTATCTTCCGGAAGCTTTCACACCCGAAACTTTCCTGGAGCTCTGCCGCAAGGTGACAGGCAGGCCGGTGAAATACGCAGGCGATGATTACAACCCTCAGAAAAGCTATCTGGCTAGGAATCGCTATTACATCGAAATCCCTCCCCAGCAATGGGAATACGGTTATTTTGACGAATGGCCCCTTTATTACTGGGATGGTGACGACACCTGCAAAGAGGGGTATACCCATACCCTGGGCAAGAATCACGGCGAAATCAACTATTCCTTTGCCTGCCCGATTCCGGTTGAAGCTGTGACAGCGATCCGGATCAGGGTCAGGCTTTCCTCACAACACGACCGGGAAAAAAGCCTGGTTTACCTGTACTTCAACCAGACTCTGGCCGGGAACAAACTGGTGGCTGAGAAGTCGCTCTGCGGCGAGGAATATGTCTTTGAAATCAATCCGGGAACTGTGCGGATCGACCCTCTGAAGAACGAGCTTAAATTCAAACTTTTCCCTGAAAGCCAGGATTTTGGCATCAGCATTTTCTATCGGCCGCTCAGAAGAGGGGGTACTGAAGCAGAAACGCCGATCATAGTGGAATTCGATCTCTTGGAAGGTTTTGAAAAATCCGAATCCCAACCTTTGAAAAAAAAACCCGGGATTTTCAAGCCGATCCCGCTCCTGATCCTTGATACCGCGAATTTCTGCGATCTTCGCTGCATCATGTGCCCGATCGGGTTTGAAGCAGATAAAAGGGAAAAGCGGATCATGAATTTTTCCCTGCTGGAGAAAATCATCTCCGAACTCATCTCTTATGATTTCAAGCTGGCAGACGCGATTCTCCCCTTCTGGAATGGTGAACCCCTTATCTATCCGTATTTCATCGACATGCTCCAGTACCTCCACAGGAGCCGTAAACGCAGCTTCAACTGCCTGATCCTGCACACCAACGCCCAGCGTCTCTACCCCGAGATTTCCGAATTCATGGTGAGGAGCGGGCTGTTCGGCTCAGTCACCTTCTCCCTGGACGCAAGTTCACCTGAAACATACGCTAAAATCCGCGTGGGCGGAGAACTCGGAACAGCAGAGGGCAACATCCGGGAATTTCTGAAGATGAGAAAACTGCATTCCAGTTTTCTTCCCACAGTCAATCTGCAGTTCCTGGTAATGACGGAAAATCACCGCGAAGCTGCCTCTTTCATCACCCGCTGGAATGAATTCTTCCGCTCGCTCGGATTGCCTGAACCGGCACTGGTCTATGATGATTTCGTACCTCCGAAAAGCGATTCCATTTTCATAAAACGCACCACTGCGGCGAAATTTTCCGATCAGCCAGGCTATGATGAACTGCACAGGAGAACCCTGATTGATCTCAAACTGATCGAAGAAAAAGTGCAGAAACCAGTCACAAACGACGAATGCCTGCCTGCGGCCGCAGGAACTGAAGCTCCAGTCCGCCGTCCATGTGTAGGCCTGTTCGAAAACCTGGGAGTGCGCTGGGACGGCCAAGTTTCGGCCTGCTGCCGCGATTTCGGCGCAGCCAATGCGATCGGCTCTGTCTGGGACAAGAGTCTTCTGGATCTCTGGGAGTCAGAGGAACTCAAGCAGCAACGGCTTTGCCATCTCAACTCACAGTTCGACCGGCTGCCGCTCTGCAAAAACTGTCCGAATCAGCCCAATCACAGGCTGTCGGGCGATGAGATCCAGAAGTATTTGAAATACATTTCTTAGCTCATATTCATCTCAATCTGCGCTGAAGATAAAGTTTCCGACCCTCTGGACGGGACTAGCTGTTTCTGATAAGCTGGAGAAGTTTTACTCAAACCTGAAATATTTCGAGTAGAAGATGAAAATAAAAGATAATTTCATTGCACCCAGGAAAGTCCGCCTCTGTTACAGCATCACAGGCATTTCCAGTTTGGCCGGGATCGAAGATTACACAGAGGGGATCTACAATGGAAACCCGGACGAAGATTACTGCATCGCTCAAAAGCGGCAGCATGAGTATCTGCTGGACGAACTCGGCGCAGGACCAGGTTTCAAACTGCTGGAAGTCGGCTGCGGACTCGGCACTCTTCTGAAAGTGGCACGCGGCAGGGGTGTAAATGCAACAGGCATCACCATTTCAGAGGATCAGTGGATCAGGTGCCGCGCCCAGGGTCTGGAAGTGCTGCTCGTAAATTATAAAAATCTTCCTTCAGACTGGAAAGGAAGATTCGACGGAATCATCGCGAATGGAGCGCTGGAGCATTTCTGCCAGCCCGAAGATGCTGCGGCAGGACTGCAGGACTCGATTTATCAGAGCATGTTCAGAATTTTTTTTAGCCTGCTGAATCCCGCTTCCGCATGCAGGAAGCTGGTCACCACAGCCATCCATTTCCGCGGGATTCCGGTTCCGCCGGAAAAATTCCTGAATAACCCTCTCCTGCAGATCTTTGATAAAACCGGTCTCAATTTTTCAATCCTGCATCGCGGTTACGGTGGATACTACCCGAAAGAAGGGCAACTGAAACATTGCGCCAGTGGAGTTTTCGACATGCTGCACGAGGCAGATGGTACTCTAGACTATCGCTTTACCACTGAAGAATGGTACCGGAAATTCAGCAGGGTTTACCTTCACAACCTGCGCTTCAACAAAGCTCTGTTCAGGCATTTCATGCTGAACCCGATTCATACGCTCTGGTTCATGGCGAGCTTCATCGGCCCAGCATCACAGCTCTGGCAGTTCAGGGGAGATCCCCCGCCGGTTCTGCATCTGCGTCATACCTGGCAGGCAGTCTAATCCAATATCTCCACGATTCCATGATCCGCATCCAACCTGATCATTTGCCCGGTTTTGATGATTCTGGTGGCAGGACCGACGTTGACCACTGTAGGTATGCCGTATTCCCTGGCAACAATGCAGCCGTGAGAAAGCATGCCTCCCAGATCCATCACGATTCCCGCCGCGTTCAAGAAATATGGTGCCCAGCCCGGGTCAGTGAAAGGCGCTACCAGGATTTCACCGGGTAAAACTCGTTCTTTCAGATCTGATTTCAGGATAACCCTGGCTTTTCCTGTTACAATTCCCGGCCTGATCACCAGCCCTTTAAGGACTCTGCCGGTGGGAACTTTTCCCAGCTGCATTTTTGCAGGGTTGAATCTTCCCACAACCACTGCCGGCGGAGACAGTTTGTTATTTCCCTCGTATTCGAGCCTGCGCTGCCTGATAAGTTCTGCAATATCCAGATGCGAGGTTCCGTTTACCAGTGCCTCAAGTTCGGTCAGGAAAAGGAAAAAAACATCGTCCTGTGCCGTGAAAACCTTGCGCTCAGTCAACCGTTTTCCAAGTTCCAGCGCGGCAACCCTCGTGTAAGCGACACCGCGGACGAGCTCTGATTTGATGTTTTCCCTGAAACGCAGGCCAAAGCCTGCCTTATGAAGGAGAATGCGGAAAATCTGCCGCAGCACCGGATTCCTGAGCTTTTCCAGGCATTCGATGAGTGTCTTTTTCTTTTCTCTGGCTGCTTTCCTGTAGAATCCGCCGTTTTTCTCCTGTGGATACGACAGAATCAGGTCAAGGATAAATTCAGGCTCCTCGTACCACCGGGGGTTGTGAAGATCGATCTCGCCTCTGCTGTGATGCCCGTGCTTTGCCATGAAGTCCTCAAAGCGGAGCAGAAACTCAGCCCCTCCTGAAAGACTCGCGATGCGCCCTGTTTCGCTGATTTTCACCAGTTTCAACTCTTTCTCAAGCTCAGGGTGCTTTTTGACTATCCGGGAAAGCCGCAGGAGAGCCAGCCCGGATTCGGCAGACTGGATGCCGCCTGAGGCAGACAGCAGACGGTTGAACAAAACACCGTTGTCTCCAAGGAAACGGCGGCAGAACTCGCGCAGCTGATTGAAACAGGTCATGCCAAGCAGGGCGGCTCCTATCCCGTCAGTGTCGTGATATGGAATACTGTTGAAATTGCGCAGGAAATCGATCAGAAAGACATCCGTTGCTTCTGGCCAGTTCAGCTTCTGCAAATCCTGGAATTTATTATTGATGCGATGCAGCAGGCTGACTGATTTTTTCTCGGTCTGGCTGAGCATCCAGAAAAGGAATCCCGGCAGTCTCAGCAGAGCCTTGATAGGGCTAAATCTGACTGCAGGCATGTCCGCAGGGTTGAGTTTCAGCAGTCCTTCCTGATGAAAGCGCTCCTGCTGTCCGCCAAACACTTCTTCCAGGTTCAGCCGTGTCAGGCCTGGAATGCTGTTGATAATTGAAGCCATGGTATTGATATTGAAATAAACCCGGCCTGCCACAAGTCCGATAATTTTAGAAGTATCTACGCTGCAGCCGATGTTCCTGAGAATCATTCCAAACAGTTTCTGGATAAAATCCTGCACCAGGGACCAGGTGAGAGGAGTGACAACGTCAGGCAGGACTTCCCCGGTATTGGCGTTGGTCCAAATCTGCCTGTCTTCGAGAGGATCATATGCTGATACAGCGGTGACAGGCCTGGACTGGAGCAGAAAAACCTCACACTCTGTCGTGGCCCATTCCAGATCCTGTGCAGACCCCAGCTTGATCTCTATTTTAGTGGCGATTTCAAAGAGTTTTCTTACCTGGATATCGTCCAGGCAGAGAGCCGGTTTGAGTGAGGATTCTGCCAAGCCGGCTGGAAATTTCGTTCCGGCACCAGAGGCATGGTATTCGATGACTTCCCCTCCCGTCTTGGTAAGCACGATTCTGTCCGGGTCAATGGAGCCTGAAACAACAGCACATCCAGAGCCCCAGCTGCCCTCAATCACGATCTGTTCCTTACCGCTGACAGGATCTATGGTAAAGAGCACGCCTGAGGCTTTGGCGTCCACCATTTTCTGCACGATCACAGCCATCGCTACCCGCAGGTGAGAAATCTTTTTCATGACCCTGTAACTTACAGCCCGCTCTGAAAAGAGTGATGCCCAGCAGGAACGGATTTTATCGATCAGTTCATTTTTCCTTACTTTCAGAAAAGTATCATACTGCCCGGCAAAGGATGCTCCCGAAAGATCCTCGGCTGTTGCGCTGGAGCGCACTGCATAGGAATCAGCACCAAGCAGTTCCAAGGCTGCCATGACTTCCCGCTCCAATCTTTCCGGAAATGGGGCAGTTTCAATTTCCAGGCGTAATTCATCAAGTTCCTCTGTGTGGTCCATCCAATCAGAGTCCAGCGAGTCCAGCAGTTTCTGATGCGCTTTGAATGCCACGCCCGCGGCTTCCAGGAAAGCCTCAGTATTTATGCAGAAACCGGCCGGGACCGGGAAACCGGAGTTTATCAACCTGGAAAGATTCCAAGCTTTAGAGCCGACCAGCGGAAGATCTGATTCAGAGATTTTATCCAGGGTAATTACAAGCATGATTCTATCATATCAGAAAAGAGTAGAGACCTGCTATTGTAAAGGCGCGCCATAGCGCACCTCAACAATGGCAGGCCATGGTTAGTGGACTGTAACGTCAAAGAACTTATGTTACAGTCCACAAATCACTACAATGGGAATGCTTTAAGGGTAACAAACTAAAAATCGACCATATTAGTCAGCCGTTCACTGGCAGATGTAATCGTTGTGATTCTGATACCAAAATTTTCATCAATTACAACGACTTCCCCCTTGGCGATCAGTTTGTTGTTGACGAGTACGTCCACAGATTCCCCGGCCAGTTTTTCCAGTTCGATCACTGAACCTGAGCCGAGTTCCAGAATCTCTTTAATTTTCATCTTCTTGCGCCCCAGTTCAACTGTGAGCTGCAACGGCACGTCCATCAGAAGGTCAATGTTGCTGGGCACATCCCTGGATTGTTGATACTGGATCTGGGTGAACGGTGCAGGCCTGATTTCCGGCTGCTGACTTACTTTACCTGTGCTGCCTATCGCCTGGGGTCCGCCCGGCAATGGAGGCGGTGCTTTTACCGGATGAGGCGAAACTCTGGGCGGCTGTGGCTGCATGGGGAACTCCCCGGACTGGAGACTTTCCGTGACAGGAGGCGGCATTTCCACTTTCGGCATTTTGGGGGTGATCCTCGCCTCCAGCTGCTGCTTGCTGTCTATCCTTGTTTTATTAAGGCTCGACTGGAAATCATTATAATCATTGTCCGTAAAGATCAGGTAGGATTCAGAATCCAATAGTTCACCAAGTTTGAGCCGCAGGCTAAGAAGACGGATGTCTCCAATAATGGAAAGATCAAGCGATTCGAAAGATCCAACTTTGGTTTTACCGGGCATGATTTCAACAGAACTCCCGATCAAGGAACTGATGGAATTGGCTGAAGAACCCATCATCTGGTTGAAAGCTTCATCGATCGCCGAGAGGTAAATCTCGTTGATCTCTTCGGGAGGAGAAGTGCCGTCTGTTCCCATCATCATGTCGGCAATCACAGCCACAGATTCCTTTTTGATCAAAAAATGGAATCCACCGCTCAGATTTTTTTGGAACTCAATAAAATTGTGGGAAAAGTTCTGCCCGGCAAGAAGTGAAGCAAGCCCCGTTTCGGACTCGTTTTTAATTTCCTTCAGTGAGAAACTGAAGCTTGTGTTGAGAATGGTGGAAACGACTGTGGAAACAGTACTCAACAATGATTCAATCACTTCTCTGAATTTTTCTTCGTCATTTGTATCCAGAGGTGCCGGCTCCGACCCGGAGGAGGTCCTGGAGCTTGCGCCGTCATCCGAGCCCGGCATGCCACCGCTCAACAGAGCATCTATTTCTTCCTGACTCAGCATTTCTTCGCTCATAGCTTGAGCACCTCCTCTTCATCGTTCTTGACCGTCTCTTCAATCACAGCTCCTCTGAATTTTCCGACTACACCGGGGCGAGCAGAATATTTGACCGAATTGCCGATCTTAATATTTATCGGTTGATTGATCTTTTTATCGAGGATTATGATGTCTCCGACCTTGAGACCCAGCACATCCTGGAAAGAGACCGTTGTAGTGCCGAGTTCGGCAATCAGTGGAATGTTCACATTTTTCACTTTTTTTTCGATTGAAATGATGTCTTCAGACGAAGCCTCTGGCTTCATTGGCATGAACCAGGACTGTGTGGTAAGTTTGCTGACGATCGGTTCAAGCACTAAATATGGAATGCACAGATTCATGATGCCTTCCACTTCTCCAACATTGACCTGGAAGCTAACCAGCAGGACCATTTCAGATGGAGACACAATTTGGGTGAATTGCGGGTTGCTTTCGATCAACTCCAGCCTGGGCGAAATCTCGATCACCTGGAACCACGATTCTTTCAACAGATCCAGGATCTTGACAAGCAGCCTCCTCATCACAGCTTCTTCGATTTCCGTCAGGATACGGATTTTTTCCAGGGTTTTCCCTGTCCCTCCGAACAGACGGTCAAGCATTGAATAAACGATGCCGAGATTGGTTTCCAATACACCGCTGCCCGCGAGAGTTCCCAGATTAAAAACACTGATCATGGTAGGATTGCTGATGCTGCGGATGAACTCTTCGTAAGTGATCTGATCCACGGAAACAATTTCCACACGCACCAATGCGCGGAGCTGGGTGGAAAGAAAGTTGCTTGTCAGATGCGCAAAAGTCTCATGGATTCTGCTGATTGTCCTGATCTGTTCCTTTGAAAATTTATCAGGACGCTTGAAATCGTAAATCTTGATTTTCCGCTGCAGTTTTATAGCTTCCTCTTCTTTCTTCTCTGCCGCTGCATTGGAATCACCGCTTGAAATCGCATTCAATAATGCATCAATTTCATCTTGTGAGAGGGTGTCGGGCATGACATTATTTCCTTATCTTGTCTTTATTTTGCGAAAAAATTCAGAAAATGAACATCAACCACCTGCGGTGGTGCATTAAATCGGAAAAAAGAGGCCCTTACTTTCAGATGCGGGGTTAAGACTTCGTTAACGGATTCCAGGATTTCCCTGTGCAATTCTTTAGAGGCGAATGACTCATTGGCTTCTCCGAGATTTTTCGAAGTCAGAATCCTGTTGACACTGTCACGGATTTCACCCAGATTTTTCGACACCAGATCAGCCATTTTCAAGTCGGAAAGTCCGAGCTCAATTTCCGCCTTGATGATACCCTGATTGTCCCTTGTAGAAACCAAAAACTCCTTCAATCCGTATGTGGCGACAACTGGAGGCCTGCCGGAATTGACTAAAACCGCTGCCTGCTTGTTGGACATGAAGGTGATCGTGACGATGCAGATACAGGTTATTGCAAGGATCAACAGTATTCCGGCAATCCCGAACAGCAGGATTTTATTCAGAGGACTTATCTTTCCGACTCCCAGTACTGTATTTTTTTCCTCATCCGCCATCTGGACCTCCTAAATCTTATTCACCGGACAGAGTCGTCATTCTCCCTGAAAAATTGCATCTTTGTATTCCCTGATTTTCGTTATAATTCCCACGATGTCTTCTTTGACAAGCAGTTTTCTGCCTGACACGAAAGTCAATACGGTATCCGGGGTATGTTCTACCATCTCCACCAGCTCCTCGTTGACAAACAGATTGGATCCGTTGAATCTCGTCAATTTTATCATCGCAACGTAGATTTCCTTTCTCGCTGTCTTCTACCTATCGGCTTTTTCCCTGTCATCCAGAATCCTTCAGACCAACAGCCGCAATTCAAAAAAAATCGGAATTCCTGCCTTTCAAGCTTTTCCGTACTTGTTATCGGAAGGAAAGCCAAAACTTTAACAGGCCATTTTATTTTCTGAATTGTTCTGCTACACTGTGATTGTGAAGAAGGCTCTGACAAAACTCAATTTTCTTCAAGAGGATCTATGAAGCTTATGATAAGGGACACCCTCCTGCGCTTGAAATCCGGGGATCTCACGAAAGAGAGGATTGAAGCGATCGTGAATGCCGCTAATTCCAAGCTCTGTGGAGGAGGAGGCGTGGACGGGGCCATCCATCAGGCAGGCGGTCCTGTGATAGACGAGGAATGCGAGAAAATCGTAGTAATGCAAGGCGGCTGTCCGACCGGAGAAGCGGTCATCACCATGGCAGGCTGGCTGCCGGCAAAATATGTGATCCATACAGTAGGCCCGATCTGGCAGGGTGGGAATGCCGGTGAAGAAGCGCTGCTGCGGAATAGTTACAGGAATTCGCTGAGGCTGGCTTCCAAGAATGGGATCCAACGGATCGCCTTCCCTTCAATCAGCACAGGTGTCTATGGTTACCCGCCGGAACTGGCAGCCCCTGCTGCCCTGGACGAGACCATGCTCTTCCTCAAGGAAAAACCAGGCCGTTTCCGTGAAGTGGTGTTTGTTCTGTTCACAGCTGAAATTCTGAAACTCTTTGAGGACTCCCTGACCGTTCTGGCAGGGAAATACAAAGTAAAAGTCCGCTAGGAAAGCGCGCAATTCCTGAAATTCATCCCCAGTTAGAACCCATTTCATAAGTCTGCGTCACCGCAGACTTATGAAATGGGTTCTAGTACTTTTTCCAGAAATATGCATCCAGCACAGGCCGGTCGTTTACTATCTTCCAGTGATTGTCCGAGAGGTAGGACAGGGTTTTCCCGAGCAATGCAACTGTATTCGGATAAACCGCGTGAAAAAGAATAATACCCCTGCCGCGCCGATCCAGTTCCTTTTGGAGAATTGAAAATGTCTTGTCCGGATCTTCTTCCAGCCAGTCCCGGCTGTCGATGGTCCAGCCCAGCGTGATCAGACCCAGGTCGCTGAATAGATATTTAACGTAATTATCCGGAATAATATCCATCAGCGGCCGGATAAAAAGCGGGTCCTTGTGGGTTAGATTCATGATCCCGCGCGATTCCCTCTTGACCCTGTCGAAGACCTCGCGGAAACTGGATTGAAGTATTGTATCATCCTGGTTTTCCTGGCTGAATCCCAGAATCGCAACCCTGATGTCCGAACCTGTCTGGAAGTGAAGCAATCTTTCCGGAATTCCGTTGTAGAGCTGAAAGAAAAAGATTCCGGGAATCAGGTTCTGATCCAGGAGATTGTATAATTCAATCACTCCACGCTCGTAGCAGGGTTTTTCGAAATCAAAGATCAGGAGAACTTCTCCGGTATTCAGGAACGAGTCGTCCTGGCTGAGGATGGGTGTCAGGCCGTGCAGATATTCGACTGAATTGAAGCGTTCATTGACAATTGTGCTGAAACCACTCTGGTCCCGCCTTTTCATTCTCTCGGCATCACTTTCATGGCCGAAGAAGTACTTGCGTTCGATCAGAGCGGCGATCCGCTTGTCCTGCCTTGGTTCAGGAGTACTTTCGCACAGAACTGCAACTTCCTCGATCGCCCTGACCCTGGTGTCGGCAAGTTCAGGGGTGTGCCGCATCCCTGAGAGATACTTGGCGTTGTATTCCACGAGCTCCCTGAAAGCCGTGTAATTGATCTGCTGCCTGCTTTTTTGGAAAAATTTCAGGAATCCACCCAATGTAACAGAGGGGTTTGCCTCGATCATGGACAATATCTCGCGCCTGTAATTTTCCACCTGCCTGCGGCAGTAAATTCCGGCAATGTAGACTTCCCGGTAGGATTTCCATTGCGACCTGTCAATTCCCAGGGCCTGATCTGAATAGTATTTGAGTGTCTGCCAGCAGTCGTTGTAAGACGCAAGCAGGGACTCGAAGTCGGATTTGCCGGCAAAGGCGGTTAATGAGCAGAACAGGAGAAATAAAATGATGATCTTCATGGAATCAATCTACCAGAATTTTCATGGCTGGTAAAATTCAATTTTCAGGTCTAAAAAAGCAGAGACACGGTTTAACGTGTCTCTGCAATGAGTTTACTAAAAAGAATTACTTTTTCGCTTTCGCCGGTTCCTCAACCTGAGCATTCCTGTATAGGAAGTACATCAGAATCAGGAATGGGATGAAAGCAAACCAGACCGCGTCTGCCAGGTTTTCCGTGTATCCGATCCAGGTGGAAAAGCCGGCCATCTTGTCGTAGAGACTGATATTGCCGTCCACCCCGAAGCCGGTGAGTGCCGCGAGGAATACCCCTGTGATCGCTCCGCCTGCAATATAACCGGACGAGAGCAGCACTCCTGGTGAAAACTCCGCCTCAGCTTCGCTCATCCGCTTCTTCCGGTCCACCAGAAATCGGATCAGCCCGCCGGCCATGATTGGAGTGGAACTGGAAAGAGGCAGATAAAGCCCGACAGCGAAGGGCAGAGAGGATACACCAACGAGTTCCATCATCAGGGACAGGAAAACTCCGAGCAGCACCAGTCCCCAGGGCAGTTTGCGGGTGAGAATGCCGTCGATGATCATGGAAAAGAGCCTGGCTTTGGGTGAATCAAGCTTGGTCGACTTGACGATCTTGCCGTCTTTATTGGTATATTCCGTGACCACTCCGGCGATACCCGGATCCACCAGGTACACAATCTTGCCTGATTCATTGATCAGATATTTTCCGATCGGCACGTCTGCGGTTACTTCCTGGACAAAGTGGATTTTATATAGATTGCTGTCTCCAGCCGGCCCTTTCATCTCAGGTGTGCCGGGAATCACCGGGGCGACATAGTTCGGGTATTCCCTGGGTACGATCGTGGTGTACGCATCATTGAGGGTCATCACAGTCCAGCCGATGAAGAGCGCGCTGGTGATCACGCCGACCATCAGGCCCAGCTGCTGGTATCTAGGAGTTCCTCCGACCAGAAATCCTGTCTTCAGGTCCTGGCTGGTGGCACCGCCGTTGGAAGCTGCCACGCAGACGATGGCTGCTGTGGCCAGCGCCATTGCTCTGTAGGAGACTCCGGTCCAGCCCGCCATCAGGAAAAGCAGACAGGTGATCAGCAGGGTCGCCACAGTCATTCCGGAGATAGGGTTGGACGAGGAACCGATTTCCCCGCAGATTCGTGACGATACTGTCACGAAGAAGAATCCGAAGAGCACGATCAGCACCGCGGAAACCGCGTTGATTCCCAGGTTGGGAGCGAGCCAGATTGCAGCTACCAGACCCAGGGATCCGAACACCACTATGTTCAGGGAAAGATCCTGTTCAGTACGGGGGACGTTCTGACTTTTTCCAGGGTTTTTCCTGGAATCCACGAATGTCTTGAAGCCTGCCATGAAAGCTGAAAAGATCGTAGGCAGGGAGCGGATCAGGCTGATGATACCGCCTGTAGCCACAGCTCCGGCACCAATATACAGGATATAGGCGTTCCTGATTTCATGAGGAGACATGTCTTTGATGAGCTTGACTGCAGGAAACATGATCTCATTAATTCCTGATCCGAAGATCTTGATCATCGGGATCAGGATCAGGAATGATAAGATACCTCCTGCCATCATGTTGGCCGAAATTTTCGGACCGATAATATAGCCAACGCCCAGAAGTTCGGGAGACACTTCAGCTCCGAATGATCCGCCCTTTAAAAATCGCAGCAGAGTTTCCGGAGTATCCAGCCAGAGTTTTGTTCCGCAATTGAGGAACTTGTACAATGCCGCCAGTCCGAATCCCAGGAAAACCGTCTTGGCCTGTGATCCTCCCTCTTCGCCTACAATCAATACATCAGCGCAGGCTGTGCCTTCCGGATAGGTCAGTTTCCCGTGTTCTTCAACTATCAGTCCGCGCCGGAGCGGGATCATCATCAGCACGCCCAGCAGGCCGCCGAACAAAGCCACCAGAAAAATGGTCAGAATTTTCATATCCTGTCCAAGCAGCAGATAGACCGGCATGGTAGTGGCGATTCCGAAAGCCAGGGATTCGCCGGCTGATCCGGTGGTCTGCACGATGTTGTTCTCCAGGATCGTGGCTTTTCCGAAGAGCCGGAAAAGTGTGATGGATAGAACTGCCACCGGGATGGAAGCACTTACAGTCATGCCCACTTTCAGAGCCAGGTAGACGCTGGACGCCGCAAAAACCACTCCGAGAACTGCACCCAAGACAACGGCACGGAGCGTGAATTCAGCCGGTGATTTGTCGGGAGAGATATAAGGCTTGAAATCGCTCTGAGACATTAAAGTTCCCCCTTTGTTGAATCAATAGTTAAAGACTTCGCTTTTCCTGAAAAAAATCTTGATTTCACGTTCAGCAGCTTCGCGGCAGTCGGAAGCATGTACAAGGTTCTCCGTGGTATTGAAAGCGAAATCTCCACGTATGCTGCCTGCTTCAGCTTCCATCGGATTTGTGGCACCTACGACTTTGCGGCAGAGTGCAATGGCATTGTCGGACTCGATCACCATGGCCAGTAAAGGACCTGAGGTGATGAACTGGATCAGGTTTATAAAAAAATCCTTGTCCTTATGCATGAAATAATGCTCTTCAGCCTGTTCCCGTTCCAGTTTCATGAAACGCATGGCTTCAATTTTCAAGCCTTTCTGTTCAAATCGGCTGAGAATATCTCCCATCAGTCTGCGTTTGATGGCATCCGGTTTAAGCAGGATCAAAGTTTTTTCAAGCATTCTGCACCTCGATTAAAATGATAGTGATATTGTCATTGCCGCCGGCTTCATTGGCGGCTGCGATCAAGTCCCTAGCCTTGGCTTTCAAGTCAATTTCAGGCATTAAGATGATTTCTGCAATTTTATCATTATTTACCAAGGAACACAGGCCGTCCGAACAGAGCAGGAAAAAATCTTCTGCTTGAGGGGTACAGGTGAAGGTATCTACATTGACATCAGGGAAGATCCCCAGCGCTCTGGTGATGATGTTTCTCCTGGGGTGATTCCTGGCTTCTTCTTCAGTGATTAAGCCAAGACGGACCTGCTCAGCCACCAGTGAATGATCGTCAGTAATCTGTTCGATCCCGATTTTGGGAGAGATCCGGTAAATCCGGCTGTCACCTACATTGGCCAGAAATAATTTGTCATTCAGAAACAGGGATAAAGCAATCGTAGTGCCCATGTGAGAGGATTCTTTCTGATTTTCGCGGTAGATCTGGCCGTTGATCTCTTTCACCCAGTCGAGTAAGGTTTCCGCCACATTGCCTTGCGTCAATGTGGTTTCGCTGATCTCGTACAGGCTTGCTAAAAGTGCAGTCGCCATTTTGGAGGCTTTTTCCCCGAAAGAATACCCTCCCATGCCGTCAGCCACACAGAACAGCTGCTCGCGCATAAGGAAAGAGTCTTCATTGTTAGTCCTCTTTTTCCCGATGTCTGAAAGTCCGTATGACTTGAGGGTCACTTTTGGGAAAGCCTCCCCAGCGCTTTTTTCAGTCGTACCAGGCCTTTTTCCAGTTCTTCCCAGGAAGCCGCAAAGGAGATCCTGATATATTCTTCAGAGAAGAAGGATTCTCCCGGCACAACAGCCAACATGAACTCATCCAGAAGCCAGTTGCAGAGTTCGTTGGAATTCCGGATTTCCTGGTTGTAGTAATGGTCCACTTTCACGAAGACATAGAAAGCCCCTTCCGGCTTGTAATAGCTGAGATGAGGGATTTTGTCAAGTTCTGAGGTGAAGTAGTCCCTTCTCTCGCTGAAGGTTTTCACCATTTTCCGCACCTCCAGTTGCACTTCGGGATTTTTCAACCCTTCCAGCGCTGCATACTGGGAAATTGTGCAGGCATTGGAAGTCTGATGACTCTGGATGCGGTTGAGGAGGGTGATCATGTCCTTGGGGCCTGCAGCATAGCCGATGCGCCATCCCGTCATGGAGAAAGCCTTGGAAAAACCGTTGATCAGCAGTGTCCGATTCCTGATCTCAGGAACAAGAGCCGGCGGCGAAAAATGCTTGTTATCATCGAAGATGATTTTTTCATAGATTTCGTCCGAAAGCAGGATCAGATCCCTTTCCTGGCAGAGCCGGGCGATCTCGATCAGTTCCTGCTTGTTGTAAATATAACCTACCGGATTATTGGGAGAATTGATGATCAGGGCGGTGGTTTTGGAAGTGATTTTTCGAGCCATTTCCTCTGCCTGTGGTTTGACAGAGGCTCCGAAAACGAGAGTGGGGATTCCGTGGGCCAGCTTGATCTGTTCAACGTAGCTGACCCAGCATGGAGAAGGAACCAGGACTTCATCGCCGGAGTTGAGCAGACAGCGGAATCCATTGTAAATTGCCTGCTTAGCTCCGTTCGTGACTATTATCTCGTCCGGAGAATACTTAAGGCCATTCTCAGTCAGAAGTTTCTCGGCAATGGCTTCCCTGAGTTCGATGATCCCCGGGTTGGCTGTGTATTTCGTCTTGCCGTCACGGATGGCCTTGATTCCGGCTTCAGCCACAGGAAGCGGAGTTGGAAAATCCGGTTCACCTGCACAGAGGATCACAGTGTCTTTTCCTGATTTCTTCAGATCCTGGGCTTTCTTAGTGATTACCAGGGTCTGAGAAGGTGAAAGTCCCGAAATTTTTCTAGATAGCTGCATTGCCACTCCTTGACTAGATTTGGTTTACGGTTTCGCTAACCGGGCCGGCTGCCGAATGCCTGAAACTGTCCTGTCCGATCCGGCTCAGCAGAGTCTGCAGTTCAGCCAGTTGGCTTGCAGCGGAAGTCTTGTCTCCCGCATAATAATCGCAAATCGCACAGACCGTATGGGCGTCGGTGTTGGAAATTCCGAGGCTGTATCCATCTGATAAATATAGTCCCGGAGGGAGCAGAGATTCAAGATTGGAGGCAGCCCCGGTGAAACCGGCGGGAGTGGTTTCGCAGATCGAGGCCAGAGAGGCATAAATCACTGCAGCCAGCTGGGAAGAGCTTTTTGAGGAAGCGATGCTGGAATAGGCAGCAGCCCAATTTTTCTCCCCGAAATACGCAAGGCTGGCAGCAATCTGGGACTCCCGGCTTTCGGCAGGATCGGTATTCAGTCCTGAAAGTGTTGCCAGACAGCCGGCGAACTGCCCCGCAATGAGCATCCGGTATGCGGAATATATGCTGATCGCATTGCTGCCGTTCAGACGTTCGCGAGCCAAATCCTCGTTCCCGGATTCGATAATCACCAGTGCATGATCGGAAGTGACATCCAGCGTTTTCCGCGCGAAAACATCAGTTGTTTTGATCATCAGGTTGGCCATTCCTGAACTGAACATGGCGTACTCGCTCTCTGTGAAAGGAATAGTTACACCTCCAGGGGTATAAGTAGCTGATTTCCCGTTTTCCTGAAAAAAAAGGTCGGCGGAATTGAACTCGATCAGATTTCCAATCGCATTGAAATAATAAAGCTTCAGATTGAAGCTGCCTGCTGTAGTGCTGCCTTGTTTGGGAAGAACTACCAGCTGGTTACTGGCCAGACTGGTTGTGGTGATGCGCAGCTCATAATCATTGGAGGGAAAATTCCGGTTAGCGCTGATTCTTCCATCTGCGGTCTTGCCCCCGAAACTGATCCTGAGATTGCCTGTGATCACACCCCCTGTTCCGGAGAAGGTGAAATCATCTTCATACAGAGGCAAGCTGAAAGAAGAACCGGAAATCATTACTGTCCTCGTAAAATTTCCATTGAGCGGGGTGAAAGCAGCTGTACCGGAAACAGGAGAATATCCGGCAGGTGCCGGGAGGCTGGCAACAAATTCTTCCGCCACCTGGTATACACTGCCGTTAATGGAAGTCAAAGGCGTGACCGTTCCACCGCCTCCATCGCTTCCTCCACCTCCGCAGGCCGACAGGAACAGAAACGCAATCAGGAAGGCATAGGCAAACCTTTTAGTCATGTCCCGCTCCAGAAGCTGCAGGGGCGAAAAATGTCTTCTTCACACCTGCTGCGGTGAATTGCAGACTGGCAGTTTTAAGGATGCCTGAAACGCGTCCGGAAAGATCCAGGTTCAGACAGTTCGAAGGGTTATTTATTTCACAGGTCGCAAAATAGGTGTTCCCGGTTAAATGGACGGCTGAGATCTGTCTCAGGGACTGCCCTTCCGTAAGATTGACTGAAAGTTCCTGGCTGTCCAGGGCAGCAGTTGAGGCAATGCTCATGAATAGAAGTTTCGCTGACAGTGGATGGAAAAAAATCCCTGCCAAAAATCCGAAGCTGCTTTCCTTGTCGAATCCGATTCCTGCATCTGAGGCGTGGATATTTTTCAGGAAGACTGCGGATTTCAGTCCAGCATAGTATGAATTGCTGGAGGGAGCGGTGTCCGGAGTGAAGGAGGTTTTCAGGGATGTCCCCGGAAAAGGATCGCCCTGATCTCCTTTATTAGCTTTTCTGTCGAGGCTGTTGGAAGCGTCGGCTTCTTCCAGATCGACACCTTTGTGATTATAATCTGAATTGACATTGTTATCCAGCCATTTGGATGCCAAAACCTGCTCATCCACATGCCAGATCAGCATTCCTCCTCCGGGAAGATATGCATCGTAGCCCGTCCTGCCTCTGTTTTCCAGCAGGAAATATTCCGAGCCTGTAAGCGAGATTTTATAGACTGTGTCAGTTTCCTCCATCTGCGGCAAGGTAAAGTTCCCGCTCTGCGCGCTCAAGTCAAGCGGAGCTATCCATCCCAGATAAAATCTCTCATAGGCGCTGAAAAGCGGGGGGGATTCACCGCTGTATGATTCCCCGTTCCAGCATCCCAGGGACATCACATCCCAGTTCCCGGTGCCGTATGAACCATAGGTAGTGTCGTAAAAGTCGACCAGGCCGAGATCGTGTCCGAATTCGTGCACCATGATGCCGAGCGGTGAGGAATTGGCAAAAATGCAATAGTTGACTACTTTGAGTTCTCCGGTGGCAGGTTCCCCGTCAGGAGTATCAGAAAGACTGCTGTAATCGTCGTCTGTACCGTTTATTATCTTCCAGCTGTGAGACCAGATGTCCCCGGAGTTTCCATTTTCCTGAGCATTTCCGGCATGTATGATCATAAAGTGATCAACTATGTTGTCATGGTTGGTATCCAGGTTATGGGCCTGAAAGTCGAAACCGGAAGCTGTGAGGAGTCTGACGGCTTCGCGGGCCAGCTCGTAAATCTCATGATCCGCCCCTGTGTCGATCCCGTGGCTGTCGGAACCCCAGTAATTGTAAGTATGTGTTGAATAGACGGTCGGGGTGACAACAAGCTGGACGGAAAAATTCCCGTGGGAAGATTTTTCATAATAATCCTTGAATTTGGCGAGCAGGTTCATGTCGATGCCGGGATGAGCCCTGTCTGAAAAAGCCACCGGCACTGTCAGGATTGTAGCAGTGCCTGTAACATCGATGCGTCGCTGGTAAGGGGCGCGATCCCGTTCGTGATAAATCGGCCCTCTGGCAGGGGCAGAGGGATAAAGATTACTCTGATAAAGGTAATTATATCTGTCCGGATGCGGAGGGGCATCAATTCTGGAAGCATGTAGAGAGTAAGAAAAAAACAGCAGAACAATCAGGAGAAATCGCATATTTATCTTAACCCTGGAAGATATCAATACTATTCGATATAAGATATCAGAAAAGGATTTTTTTTAAAAATCATTGAATGATTCAATTCACAATTCCTCTCTGATGCTGTATATTTTTCTCATGAAACCCTCTGTCATGATTCTTGTTTTTCTCTGCGGAAGCCTGATTTTTGCTGCTGATATTTACAGCTGGACTGCACCGGACGGAAAACTGTATGTTTTTTCGAGCCGGGAAAAGCTTGAGGAAGTGAAGCAGAAATACGAGCCAGTACAGAAAACTGAGAGTATTATTCAAAATAAGGTGGATCTGAATGATTCCGAAGAACCTCCTCTCGAACCGATTATCACACCAATCCATCAGACTGAAAAAGTAGAAAAAATAGAAATTCAGAATCCATCCCAAGAGTTGATTCAGCAGATACCGGCCGCCCCCAAGCTTCCAGCCGGTAATGCTCCCGGCCGGATTGTCAGACCGGTTCCCGAATCCCAGGAAAGCCATCCCCCATTTCTACTTTACGCATCCCTCTGCATTCTAGCCGCAGCAGCGATTTATTACTGGAGAAGGCAGGAATTAGCCGCTGAAGACGAGTCACCTGGCAAGATTCCGGTAATCAGCATCGTGGAAAGGGAAATTTTGTGAGCAGGATCACTAAAGCCTTGCGGAAAGCTGAGACTGAAAGCATTCCGTTGCGGAGAAAGTCCTGTTTCAACCAGATTCTGGACCAGCTTCTGCCTCAATTGCCGCGACCTTTCTCCCTGAGCATTCTCTATCAGGAGCAGGATACAGCGTACCGCAGATTCATCGGGCATTTCACCCGGGCATTTTCCGAGCGGTTTGAAGTCAGATTGATCACAAAAGATGCCGCAGCTTTTTCCGAGTTTGAAATTAACTGTCAGGAAGGACGAACAGAAGAGCATTTGATTTACATTTTCGACAACATTGACGACGAGCGCAGCAGGCTGGTGTTTTTAGTGAATCGTGCGGATTTCTTTGTTTACCACAACTTCCCCGCCGAAAAAATCCTGGGGGCGATTTTAATCCGCTGATGTATTTGAAATTCTTCAATCTGACCCGTTTTCCTTTCCATGTCACCCCTGACCCTGAATTCATCTATCTGACAAGCCGCCATGAAGAAGCTCTGAACCGCCTGAAATTCGGAATCGAGTCCAATCTGGGATTCATTGTGCTAACAGGCGAGATCGGATCAGGCAAAACCACCTTAATCCGGAAAATCATCGGGGAATTGAAGGGCGAATACGCCTTTATCTTCAACCCGCAGGATGATTTTCTCAAACTGATGAGGCAGATCCTGGATGAACTTGAAATTATCTATGCGAAGAGCGATGACGCCCTGGAACTGATCAACAAGCTCAATACACACGCCCTGGATTGTCTCTCACAAAACCTGCCCCTGACTGTGCTGATAGACGAAGCCCAAAACCTGTCAATCGCTACTCTGGAAAAAGTGAGAATGCTCACCAACCTCGAAACCGACAAAGCCAAGCTTGTGACAGTGATTCTGACCGGCCAGCCCGAATTGTCCAAACTGCTGGAAGAGCCCGCGCTGTTTCAGCTCAAGCAACGGATCGGAATGAGGTATCATCTTAAACCTCTCGCTTATGAAGATCTTGCACCATACATCAACCATCGCCTCAGAGTGGCAGGCAAGCAGGAAGTCCCTGCAGTCGTTTTTACCGGATCTGCCTTACGCCGGATCTATTCGGTTTCCAGAGGAGTGCCGCGTCTGGTGAATCTGATCTGTCACCAGGTTCTGATCACCGCCTTCACTCTGGAGAAGAAAAAGATCACAAGAGAAATGGTGACTGAGATCTCCCGTGAATTCAAGCTGCCAGGCAGATTATCAGACGGTATCTTTCAGGCTGTACCCCTCTTTCTGATCCTTCTGGCACTGGTTTATTTTGCAGGCAGCAGGGAAGGCTGCCAATCCCCGGCCAGAGGAAGCAGGCCTGAAGCCGGTGCCAATAAAAAGGCGGAAATTATCAATTCACCTTGCGTGGCTACTCTGGAAGCGGAAGTAACTTTAAAAATATCAGAATCCCAAAGGCCTGCAGCAGGTTCATTGATTCCACAGTCTGCCGAACTCCAGACAGGAACAACTGTGGAAATCCCTGTCAAGAAGGAGTTATTAATTCCATACTCCGAAACCTTGGTTCCATTGAAGCTTGTAGAAGAAAAGACTGTTCAAACGGAAGTGGGAAAACCCGTTCCAGATCGGCCCGTAATTATCGCCAAGACTTTAGAAAGCAAAAAAAAGGAACCGCCGAAACCTGCTGTCATCCAGCCCGTGCCCAGGCCCCAACCAGCGATTCCAAAGGAAGCAGGACCCCTGCAAGCGGATCCTATCAAGCTGCCTGTAGTTTACCTGAAAAAAACCGGGGACAGAGTATATTTCCTGCCTGATGAACTGCGGCCCATCAGATATCTGTTGATTACAGATGAGTCGCTCGGGACCGCGGAAATCGAGGGGAAAGGTTTTGAGCAGGACGGCGGATTTTACTCCAGGGAAATGGATTTCTACGGTAATGATGGAGAGCAAGCGAAAAACATCAGGATAGCCGGGAAAAATTACAGGATTGTCTATAAAATTGACAGCACCCCTCCCCTGATTCCAAAATCAATATTGAGTAAGCAGGGGGCTGAATATCTATTGATTTATCCTATGCAGCCTGCCAGGGACTTCACAATTTACCTGAACAACGTCAAAAAAACAGCTGCCTATTTTCGAGAATATCCGGGATATGCAGTCAGGATTCCGGCCAGCGCGCTTTTTCAGAGCTCCAACGAGGTGCGGGTTGTGGTCAGTGACAGGGCAGGAAATTCAAGCACTTCGACATCCAGTCTTTTCCCCTGAAACCAAGGTTTTCAGCCGATTTGTTACAAATTTGGACAATTTGTAACAAAATGTAACTGGCTTTAGCCCTTTTAGTGAGGATATTATTATTACAGTACAAGTATATTGGATTTACTGTATCGGCAGGTGACAGTAGCGGAAAATCCTTATCCGGGAGGTGGCGTAAAGCCGATGGGATAGTAGGCAACAATGTAATGTAAGAATGTAAAAGTATAAGTTGTATAAGAGTAACAAGGAGGAGTAGTGAGTAAACTGAAGCTGTTCGTGTTCTTCTTTCTGATCACAAGCGTCTCAATCTATGCTTTCCAGGCTGATGATTCCAATGCACTGCTGAGAAACCTGCAGGAAAAAGATACCATGACCCTGCGCGGCTTCCAGAATGATTTTGCCGTTTTCGGCAAAGTCGACCCTAATTTTGAAGTGACCTGGGACGAAACCTACGCAGTACCTTCCTCAGTCTGCGGAAATTTCTGCAGCTGCGGCAGAGCTGACCTGATGAATCAGTATCGCTCCTCGCTTCCGGAAAACCTGACCCTCAATAAAATCAAGAACAATGAGGGCCATGAAGTTTATGAATACTCCTTCAATGGAATCAAAGTTTTCCCGAGCGCTCTGACCTATTCTGCAGGCAACAAGGGATTCATGCTCGCCGGAGCTTTCATCCACAACACAGTCATCAAGAATCGTTCCATTTATGACATCGCCACCTGCGAGAAGATCGCCACTGAATATCTCCATGTATTGTCGCTCAGGATGGATACAATCTCTGAAAAAGTTTTTTTCAACACTTATAACGGCCTGAAATCCGCATACCTATATAAAATCGGCGCAGAGCAGCCGCTCGGCGATTTCCTGATCGTGGTGGACGACGAGGACGGAGAAGTTGTTTACTGCGACAACCTGATGCAGTTCATGGACGGCAAGGGCTCAACCTACATGACAAATCCGCTCAAGTGCGATGCGACTGTGGAACCGTTCACAGCCATCACCAAAAGCGGTTATCTCCAGGGTTCCTGGGCCAAGATCGAGAACGGCAACAGCTCAGCCTCAGCCGCCAATTCCGAGCGGAATGAATTTGTCTACGAGACCACAGACACCCATTTCGACGAATCCCACATGTATTTCCACATGACCCGCATCCATGATTACTTTAAGGACACATTCGGTTATACAGGCATGGATAAACAATCCAGGGCAATCGTGCATTACGGCAACAACTATGACAACGCCTTCTTCTCTCCCTGGGGCGGCTACTTCGCTTTCGGGGATGGCAGCAAATTCAATGACCTGGCCAGGGAATCGGCAATCGCCTATCATGAATACACCCATGGCGTCACTTCAGACATCGCAGGGCTCGGAACTTCCGGTGAAGCCGGCGGAATGAATGAGGGATTATCCGACTATTTCGGCAATTCCATCGACAATGACCCTGACATCGGCGAATACGCCTGCGCCAAGATGGGCAAACCCTATCTGCGCTCCTGCATCAACAATTCACATTACCCTGAGAGCGTGCAGAATGAATGCCATGCCGACTCTCTGATGTGGTCTGCTCCGCTGTGGGAAGTCAGGCAGGCCTTCGGCCGGGAAGTCGCCGACTCACTTGCCCATTACAGCCGCTATTATATCAACAGCAGTTCCAAATTCGCCGACGGCCTGAAAGCCATCCTCAAAGTCGATGACGAAAAATTCGGCGGCATCCACAAGGAAGAAATAGTCAAGATCTTCGCAGCCCGCGGCATCCTGCAGAACTCCAAAGTCTTCATCGAAAGGCTGAAGGAAAAGGATATCGTGCAGAAGATGTACGGCGAAGTCGCAACATCCGGATAGGGAAAGTAATTATTTACAGATAGCTAATCATTTACCTCCTATTTCCAATTGGCCGCCGGCAAGGCGGCCATTTTTTTAAGGTTTGGAACGGCCCTCTCAACCCCTGACAAATTTTGGGTGCAGCTAAGGATGGATCAAAAAGGCAACATACTTGCAAAAACCCTGTTTTTTTGCCATAATCAGAAGCATGGAATACCTGATCAGGATCAAGCCGAGAGCTTACGTGTTGGGGAATTTCGAATTCTGTTTGAAATCCACGGAGCTGAAATCATTGTATACAGGATAAAAAATAGAAAAGATGCCTATCAATAAGGCCAAGGAGCATCAGAAATGATAAAACTGCATCCCGAATTCCTCAAAAAAAACGGTAAGGCTGAGTTTGTTGTATTCCCCTATGACGAATATGCAATTATCCAGGAACTGTTGGAAGATGTCGAAGATCTGATGGACTTGAGGGAAGCCAAAAAGAAAGAAGCAGGAAAGTCGGCTCTTACACTGAATGAAGTCAAATCAAAGCTGAAAACTGCTAAGCCAGTCTCGAAAAAACGCAACTTTCGCTGAGCACTGCAAGCAAGGGTTTCGTCTACACTAAAAACGGAATCGTCAAAGCCGCCCCGCCCAAGCGCGGTACACCTGAAGTGCTGTCCGAATACCAAAAGTTGAGGAATCTGATATAATTACATTATGAAGAAAATGCGGATCTATCTTGATACATCAGTGATTAATTTTCTTTTCGCTGAAGACGCGCCGGAATTTATGGCAATTACCCGGGAATTATTCGAAAACTTTGTTGGCCCCGGAAAGTATGAGGTTTTCATTTCTGAAGTGGTAATCAGGGAGCTAGGGAAAACAAGGAACGAGACAAGGAAAATTTCTTTGTTAAAAGTGATCTCCGATTACGCTCTCAAGGTTTTACCTCTTGATAGTGAATCGGAAAAATTGTCTGAAATTTACCTTGAGCAGGGTGTAATACCAAAAGCTAAAACAGATGATGCAAGACATGTTGCAATTGCTGCGACCAATCAGATGGATATTCTACTTTCCTGGAATTTCCGGCATCTGGCCAATGTCAACAAACAGATAAAGATCAAGGCCATCAATGAAAAGGAAGGCTTACTGCATCCTTTATTGTTATTGAGCCCCTTGGAGGTTATCGATGAAGAAGAAAAGTAATGTTATTCCTAAGTCGATGCAGGAAGTCTGGGACTGGAAAAAAGAAGTCTACGAAGATACAAAAAACATGGAGTTCGAAGAGAAAAAAAGTTACTTTACCGAAGGCATTGAAACAGCCCTTAAAATTCTTAATGCCAAGCTTAAAAAAAATCCGGACGGCAGTTTCCTGATAGTGTGAAAAACTCCTGAAAGGGCGCTCTCCTCGTTTTTTTGGTTTCCCCATTAGCCGGGTTGCTGATAGTGTCACAACCCCGTCATTCCAGCGGCTATAGTCCTCGGAGTCCTGTCGGAGACAGGACATAGGGGAAAGCTGGAATCCATCCGTTCTCAACTTGCCTGTCCCAAACCCCGACTTGTCCCCGTCTGAATGCTTGGAAAATATGTAAAAAAAGGCCAGGAAAAAGAATCGCAGGCTGTGAAATTTTCTGATTTCGGAATATCTGGAAAATCCGGAAGGGAAATAGTATTGTAAAATGGCATTAACCGGCTTGATACGGCCAATCATAACAAAGAAAATTGAATTAAGTTCCGCAATAAAATTAATTAATTGATTTCCGGAACTTGAATAATATTTTATCACTTTCAAAAATATCAATCAGCGGTAAAAGTTGACAATGAAGCTACTTTGTGTTAATATATCTCAACAAAATTACGGTGAAACACTTGCAAAATTTCGAGTGCCAGATTTCACCGAAGTATCCACTGCTTTTTTTTAGAGGTAGCGTTTATGAAACAGATTGATGTTAGAGAAGGGGCCCGGAGACAGCATCGTACTATCTCTTTATTTGCAGTTATTCAATGCTGGATTCGTGGATTAGATGGAGTCGCTTTCACGCGCCAATCGCTTCAAAGATTGATAGGTCTTATACGCTTCAAAGGAAAGCGAGAGGTTTGGTTCAAAGAAGACTTCAAAGAATTTTTCCCACACATCAAAACTTATTATTCAAAAGTTCCACCTAAATCATTTGAAGTTCTGATTGTATCGCGTCTTCCATTAGATGACTATTTACCAAATGGTGCTGATTCAACTCAAGATCTAATTGCTGAAATTGCAGAGGGTGGCCCAAAAATTGGAGTGTTCCAATTATGGGGTAATCCAAATGAAGAAGAACTCAAAAGTCAATTTGAAGGATTGGTTCCCTTTTTCGCAGATTCTGTCAATTATGACGAACGTTTATTAACGTCCTATCTAGCGCTCCTTGTTCAGGGACAGGTTTCACCGCGTAGCCTACTTCCTATGGATGTTGAAGCTAAGCAAAGCAATGTGTGATATCGACCTAGTAATTATGGAGATTAAATGTCAGCAGGTTTTATTTATGTTTTAGTGAATAGTTCCATGCCAGAATTAGTTAAAGTTGGAAAAACCACAAGGGAACCATTAGCTAGAGCAGATGAATTGTCTGGTGTGACAGGAATACCAACTCCCTTTATAGTGGCATTTGATCGCTTTTTTGAAAATTGCGATGAAGCCGAGCAATACATTCACACAGTACTTTCTGAAAAAGGATATCGGGTATCTGAAAACAGAGAATTTTTTAAAGCTCCTGTAAAAGATGTAATTACTACAATTTTACAAGCACCTAATCCATCTGGAAATATTCCCAGCGAAGGCACTGAAGATGAAGACTTACTAACCAAAAATCAAAATGATGAACTGAATGATATGAAGCTAAGCAAATGTTCACCTATACACCACCCTTGGACTGATTTGCTTAACGAAGCGGAAAATTATTATCACGGACATGATAAACACCTCCAGGATTTTTCCGAGTCATTAAAATTATACAAAGGGGCAGCTAAGCTCGGTTGCATTGTTGCATATCGATTTATAGCTCACCAATATGATTCCGGGGAAGGCGTTCCTAAAGATAAGCAAAAAGCGTTTGATTTTCTAAAAGAGGGTGCACGAAAAGGGGATTACTTTTGCTTTTTGGAAATGGCAAGAATTTTTTCAGGTGAAAATAATTTTAATAATTTTAAGAAATGCGTTAAAAAATTCTTTGAGGCTAGAGAATTAAAGCCGGATATCACTATTGAAAAACATGGTGATTTTGATTCATTTATTATGTTTTTGAGCGTTGCTGATCAAAATGTAAAGTCTGGAGCAATCATTGCAATTGCTGAATCTGAATTCAAACAAAAAGTGGAAATCTTACAGCAGATAGAAAAGAATGAATCCAACCCTTCTGTTTGTGAGGCAATACTCAAAATCATCGATCAGACTCGGAAACATTCCACTCTATTACCATCTAGATTGATTGAAATTACTTCCAAGTTAGAAACCGGTGACGATTCAGATCTTTTTTCTAAAAACAGTAAAAGAAACGATAAATTTAAATTGAACAGTGATACAACCCCAGCGTGGGTAAATATTTTAAACAAAGCGAACAATCATTATTTCGGACAAGTTGAACATCCCAAGGATTTTTCCAAATCAATAAAGTTGTATAAAGAAGCGGCCAAATTTGGTTGTATTTATGCCTACAAATTTATCGCACGTCAATATTATTATGCTCAAGGTGTACCAAAGGACAATCAAAAAGCTCTTGATTTTTTAAAAGAAGGAGCTGAAAGAAAAGGTGATTATTATTGTTACCTTGAAATTGCAAGAATATTCTTGGATGAAAATGATCATGATAAGTTTAAAGAATGGCTTGATAGATTTTTATTTGAACGATTCCGAAAATCACGGACAGTAGGAATAGATTTAAACATGGAAAAGTATGGGGAAGGTTACTCCATAATCTTAGTGGGAATTTTATTGGAGGTAGTCAAAAAGAAAGTATCGATTAAAAAGTGGGATGGGATTCGTCGCGAGGAGAAAGAAAAAGTTTGCAATTGTATAAAAGGAATGCAGGCAAGATTACGTGCTGACATTGCAAAGAAAGATCAAATTGCTAAATTAGCGGGAATTTTAATGTATGAAGTTAACAAGGAAATTTCTACTGAAATCTGGAAGTATAAACATGAGGAGAGAGAAAAAGTTTATTCATGTATAAAAGAAATGCAAAAGAAAAAGGACTATGGTAAAGCATTGAAAGAACAAATAACTGAATTAGATGGACTTTTAAGCTATGTGACGAACTCACTTTAAGAGCTAAATTATGAAAATTCTTGATTGTAAATCTTTAGGCACAACATATAAATCATTGAAATTTACAAAAACACCTGTTTTAAGGTGAAAATGTCAGAATGTAGTGGGAAGATCAACAGGTTTATTATGAGCGACAATAAATTACAAAAAAGCCGAGAACGACTTTTACTTGAAAGTTTTCTGGATGTTATGTGTATTTCAAAAGAATTTATCGAAGAAAGAGAGTCTCCTGATTTTCTCATTCAATTTGAGGGAAGAAAAATCGGAGTAGAACTCACAGACCTTTTTGTGAACATGAGGCAAACAACGGGAGGCAAGTTTTTAACACAAGCGCAAGAGTCGATTTCCAGAAAGATTATTAATCAATCCCAGAAACTATACCAACAAGACATCTTGTCAACTCCTGTGCGTGTTAGTATTGGATTTTTAGACGATCTCAGAGTATTAGATAGAAACTGTGATGAAGAGGCAAAATTTATTGCTGAATTTGTTCGTGATTTAAGACTGTTTAACGGAGAATATTTCGAATTTAATCCCGATGAAATTGAGCATTCCCCATTGCCAGAAGAAATAACCTTTCTTCATGCTTTAGGTGTGCCTGAATTTGCAATGGCCTCATGGGATGTTGTAGATGCTGGAATTCCAATGCCAATTAGTGTAGAACTACTGCAAGAAAGAATTGAAGATAAATCTAAGAAATTAAAGGAATATCAGAAGGTTGTGTCTGAAAATTGGCTCGTAATAACAGGTAATAATTTCAAATTTTCTCAGATGTTTAAAATAACGTCCGAATTTGACCCAACACTGATCAGCAGCCCTTTTTCAAAGACATTTTACTTTAGCGGGACTGCAATCGTCAAACTTGGCAGCAATGCAAAAGAATCGGATTAGGATTAACTGGCGGAGTTGCGTGGGATAGAGAAAATGATGGAAGAAAATGCAGGAAAATAGGAGTATTTAATTTTTTCCGAGGTCTATTATGGAGCTGAATTTAAAGGAGCTGAGCTGATGTTTTACAACTGGCGTCCGCTGGAAGATCTTCCTGAAGATTGGAAAAATCTCGCTTCTCTGCAACTGGCCAGTCTGTCCCAAGTGTGGCGGGAACAGAGAGAAAAATTGCGCGAGGATAAGGATTTAAAGGAGTTTAATGCACGGCTGATGCGAGAATGGGCGATTGAAACTGGAATCATTGAAAATATTTATTCGCTATCGCGGGGCATTACTCAGGTTTTAATTGAAAAAGGTTTGTCGGAAAACCTGATCGGCCATGGAGATGCGAATCTGCCTTCTGATGAGGTTATACCGATCATCAAGGACCATCTTGAAGTTTTGGAAGGTTTGTTTGATTTTGTTGCAGGCCGCCGTCCTTTATCTGTCTCGTACATAAAAGAAATGCATGCTGCCATGACCAGGCATCAGGAATTCACAAGAGGAATCGACAGTCTGGGAAAGAAAGTGAATGTTCCATTGATCAGGGGCGACTGGAAAAAAATGCCGAACAACCCATCCCGCCAGAACGGCTCACATCACGAGTATTGCCCGCCAGAGCAAGTGGCTTCAGAAATGGATAATTTAATTAAACTTCATCTTGAACACTGTTCCGCGCAAGTACCGCCTGAAGTGGAAGCTGCCTGGTTACATCACAGATTCACCCAAGTGCATCCTTTCCAGGATGGTAACGGCAGAATAGCCCGCACTTTAGCTTCACTGGTTTTTATTCGAGAAAGGTGGTTTCCGCTGGTTTTAACCCGTGATATGAGGGATGATTACATTGCTTATTCGGAGAAAGCCGACCAGGGGGACATTTCCGATTTGGTCAGACTTTTTACAAAAGTTCAAATCGATGCTTTCAAGAAAGCATTGAGCATTTCCGAGGACATTGTCCGTGAAAGAAAACATCATCATGATATCATCCGGTCGGCTGTGGATAAAATCGCTGAGAGGAAAAAGGACGATCAGAAAAACAGGAAATTGCAGGCTTTGGAAATTTTCTCGCAATTGGGAACTTATACAGGTAAGAAACTAGAAGAACTGGCTTCAGAGTTGAATGAACATTTACAGCGGATTGACAAGAATTATGGCGCACAATTCCAGAAAAATGGTAAAACCAATGACCATTGGTTCAGGGGGCAGATTGTGGCTTCCGCGCGTAAACTTGAATATTTCGCTGATCTCCGTACATATAAATCGTGGATAAAATTGAGGTTAACTGAAGAACGGCAGACAGATATCATTTTTTCCTTCCATTTTCTCGGACAAGCTTTTACAGGTATCTGTGCTATCAGCGCGTTTCTGGAACAGAAAGACGTTGCGCACAAAGAACCTAAGAATAAAATTCAAAGCTCTGCTGAGAGTTATATTGAAGAGTCACTACCATCTCCAAATGTGATTTGCGAGGAAGTATTTCAATTTTCATACAATGAACCCTTAGATAATGTTGAAAGAAGATACAAAACCTGGTTTGAAGATTCAATCAGGATTGGGCTGGAATCCTGGCGGCGGCAGTTATAAACCAGCTGTTCTTTTCCCAGTAACCGGATTTAAAAGTCAATCCCCCTGTGATACAATCAGCCTATGGAGGCTCTATGCATAAGTTTCTCCATCAACTGCTCAAGATATGCTTACTCTGCGTTGGAGTATTTGCTGCAGCTTTCGGACTGAAGGGCTTTTTACTGCCGAACTGCTTCATCGACGGCGGGGTCACCGGGATCTCCATGCTGATTTCAGCTGTTTCAGGCTGGAGCCTGCCTCTCCTGATCGTGCTGGTCAACATCCCTTTCATTGTGATCGGCTACTATCATGTGGGACGTACTTTCTGCATATCCGCGTCATTCGCGATTCTTGGCCTGGGACTTACACTTCTGCTGGTCCACTTCCCGGTAGTTACTACTGACAAACTGCTGGACGCAGTGTTTGGAGGAATCATGCTGGGCGCCGGGGTAGGCCTGTCAATCCGCGGTGGCGGAGTGCTTGACGGAACTGAGATCGTAGCACTTGTCTCAAGTAAAAAACTGGGAGCCACGGTCGGAGACGTGATCCTGCTCATGAACATCATCATTTTCAGTTTCGCGGCCCAGCTTCTCTCCCCTGAAATCGCGATGTATTCGATACTGACGTATTTTTCCGCTGCCAAGACAGTGGATTTCATACTTTACGGAATCGAAGAATACCAGGGAGTTACGATAATTTCAGCGAAAAACGCAGAGATCAAGCAGATGATCGTGAATGATCTCGGCCGCGGAGTCACGGTTTTCCAGGGGCGCGGCGGATTCACGGAGGCGGAACAGGACATTCTTTTATGCGTGATAACCAGACTGGAAGTATCCAAACTGCGCAGCATGATTCATGAGATTGATGAATCCGCCTTTGTGATCACTGAACATATTTCCGAAGCCAGCGGAGGCATGGTAAAGAAACGGGGGTTTCATGGCTAAGAAAAAAATATACTGGCTCGAAGAGAAGGGAAAAGTCATCCGTGATCCGATCTGGAGTTACATCTATATCACAAAGGAAGTCGAGCGGCTGATCGATACCAGGGAATTCCAGAAACTCAGGCACATTTCTCAACTCGGGCACGTGGAACTGGTCTACCCTGGCGCCAGGCATTCCAGATTCGAGCATTCCCTCGGTGTTTACCATCTGGCCAAGTTTTTCCTGCGCCAGCTCATGTCATCCGATCCCCCTCTGGTGATCGACGAAGAGGATATCGCGACATTCCTCGCTGCAGCCCTGATCCATGATATCGGGCATTACCCGTATTCCCATATCCTCGAAGAGATCCAAGTGTTTTTCCAGGACCATGAGGAGCGCGGACGGAAAATCATTCTGGACCCGAAGGGTGAACTGAGCCATGTGCTGTGCGAAGTCTGGGGAGTGGACCCTCGGCGTGTAGCCAATATCATCGATTACAAGGGAAAAAATATTCCTGAACGCGACCTTAGGCTTGCCAGGATCCTCTCCGGAACCCTGGACCCGGATAAGATTGATTACCTGCTGAGGGATTCCAGGTATTGCGGCGTGCCGTTCGGCGAAGCTGTGAACAAGGACCGCCTGATCCAGTCGATTGTCTATGACGCTGAAAACGATGGACTGGCCATCAGCCACAAAGGCATTTCAGCGATCGAAGCCCTGATTTTCACCAATTACCTGATGTACAGGAACGTTTACTGGCATCACGGAGTCAGGTCCAGTGTAGTCATGTTCAAGCTGATAGTCAGTGAACTTCTGCGGCACCCGGACAACGGCCTGACTGAGAAGGATTTCTACCTGATCAGCGAATATGAGCTGCAATCGCTTCTGAAGCGCAGACTGGCTGAACTTAAAATGAAGGACCTCCTGAATCTGCTCCAGAATATTGAAAAACGGAAGCTGTATAAGCGTGGACTGGTTTTTTATGCCTGGGAATTGTCACGCAAGGAAACGCATCTTTTCTATGATTTCTACCAGAATCCGGAATTGAAGCGGACGCGCGAACAATGTCTGTGCGGGGAGATCGGCAGGAAAATCCGGAAAAAACTTCATGGCCACGAGATCCTGATCGACATCCCGAAATTCGGAAAAAGCCTGCAGATCGACCTTAGAGTCTTCATGCCGGAGGATGTCTGCGTGAGAAAGAAGAATCCATTCACCTTCGATGATTATGAAGTGACGCAGCTTAAAAAACATCTGGTGGATAATTTCGAAAATTACGCGAAGACCTTCCACGTCTTCTATCATCCGGATTTTCCGGAAATCAAGAAAAAGCTCAGCAAACGGGAAATCCTTTTGGAAGTCAGGGAATAGCCAGTTTCGGTTCCTGGCTCGGGAACCGCTTCATTTCAGGCACAACTGTGGCTTTCTTTGAAAACAGGCTGTAAGGAGAACGGAACTCCACCACAGGATGGTCGTCTGTATTAAGTTCCCCTTTCCCTGCATAGGTTTTCAGGTCATTACCGCTTAACAGTTCCAGTGCCAGAATTTTTTCAGGTGAATCCATTCCGATCGAACTGAGATTTTCCCGAATCGACTTTTCAGAGAAGGCGGTTTTCAGATGTTCAATGCTGAGATCCTCTATCCGGTCACAACTCAGAATCAGCAGGTCATAATCATTGGGAGTGAAAATGATGCTGTAGGGGAAGATCGAGCCTTGCGCTCTGAGCACGGATTTCACGTCTTCTTCAGAAATTTCATAGGATTGAATCCACTGGCATAAAATCCCCCCTGGATTGAGGTGTTTTCTGGCATCCCTGAAAAATTCCCTGGTGAAAAGGTTGCCTACTCCAGCCACCCAGAGATTGGTGGGCTGTGAGATAATCACATCGTATCTGCTCCTGGTGGTGGCCATGAAATTCCGGCCATCCTCAATCTGAATCACAGGCGGGGTTTGTTTGAAAACACCATGATTGACATGCTCAAAAAGGCGGGAAGCCTCGACCACTTCCCTGATCAATTCCACTGCATCGAAATTTTCGGGGTGATGCAGGGAGGCGGAATATGCCGAAACTCCGCTGCCCCAGCCGATCAGCAGCACACTTTTCGGATTTTTATGCATAAGGCATGGCAGCTGGCCGACCAGCACCTGGGTGGGCATATCCGCGTCGTCTGAAGCATCCACTTTGCCGTTGATCACGAGGAATCTGGACCCCATCCGCTCAAACACATTCACATAACCCTCCACGCCATCAGCCTGGAATTTCACCAGAGGCTTGAGGATGGAGAGTTTTGAATTGGGTGTTCTGACCTGTTCATCGTAAAGCTGCTGAAAACGTTCAGGCCTTTGAAAAACCATGCTGCTGTATAGTCGATAGTCCCAGCTGGGAAAGATCCAGATCAGCAGTAACGGCAGCGCTCCAAGCAGAATCGTGTATAAACTGGTTTTATCAGCCCTTTTCTGCACAAAGAAGCAGGAAATCAGCAGCAGGCCGGAAAAATAGATGGTGTTCTGTGTCCCGAACAAAGGGATCAGAAAGAATCCCGCAGCCAGCGAACCCAATACGTCGCCTGCAGTATTCAGAGCATACAGCCGGCCCAGGCCTGTCCCCTGTTTTTCGCTGTTTGAGAGCTGGATTCCTGCAGCCATGGGGAAAATCCCCCCCAGGAAAAAGACGGGCAGGGAAAGAATCAGGAAAATGAGGGCTGCCTGCCAGGTCAGGAATGTGGCATAGTCGATCCTGTCGTTCAGCAGGATCAGGTAGATCAGCAGGGCCGGGGTATAGTAGATCAGCGGAGAGAGGAAAATCGTGAACAGGCCTGAGAGGTAGAGCGAACGCTGCAGGATAAATTCAGGGCACCCGGCAGTCGATCTGTTGGAAAAATAGCTGCCCAGTGCAAGCAGCAGGATGAATACAGATACTGTCAGGGAAAAAGCGTAGACAGTGGAACTGAAGCTGAAAGAAAAGGCCCGGATCAGAGCGATTTCCAGGCTCATCCCTGCAAAACCGGACAGGAAAAGTGTATAAACAAGGTTCTTTGCGAGCGGCGTTGAGGTTTCCGCAGGTTTATCGGCCGCTGGGCTGGAGGCTACCCTTGAAATCAAAAAAGCCCAGCCCGCAAGAAGCAGATTGATCAATGCAGCGCCGAGCATTGTGCCGCGCAGGCCATAAGCCGGGATCATCAGAAATCCAGCGCTGATCCCGCCCAGCGCTGCTCCGGCTGTGTTCAGGCCATAGAGCCTTGAGAGGCCGGATTCGAAATCCGGATCTTCGCTGGTTTGAAACTTTACGATCAGGGGCAGAGTGCCTCCCATGGCACAGGAAGGCAGGAACAAAGTCAGGAAAGAAAGCAGAAAACGCAGGCCGGTCAGCAGCACCGGAGTCTGGGACAGGAATGGATGCAGAGCAGTGTAAAACCAGGTGTTAAACAGGTCGAAAACCGGGAATATCAGGGCAAAGAGGAAAAGAGTCAGTTCGAGCAGCGCATAAATCCGCAGCGGGTTTTTAGATTTGTCTGAAATCCTGCCGAATAAAAGCCCGCCGACCGCAAGCCCGGTCATGAATGCAGCAATCGTGGTAGCAGAGGAATAAGTAGAACAGCCCATGATCCTTACAAAGATCCTGCTCCAGGTTACTTCGTAAACAAGGGCGCAGAATCCTGACAGGAAGAAGATAGTAAAAAGTGATTTTCTGGCCATACGATATCCGCAAAAAGATTAACCTGAAACCGGGTGATTTACAACTGGCCTTTCCTGATGCCTTCTATGATTTCCTGATCAGGGGTGAAAAGACTGTATGGAGCCAGGAATTCGAGCAGAGGATGATCGTCTGTATTGATCGGGCCTGATTCGCAATAAGCCCTCAACTTTTCCGAATTCAGCAGTTCGCCTCTCAGAATATCTTCCGGTGAATTGAGCGATAATCTGGAAAGCTGTTCCCTGATTTCAGGTACTTGGAAAGCCCTGTTCAGGGAGACTGGATCAAGATCCCCTTTTCCGCTTACAACCAGCAGATCATTGACGCTGAAGGAGTAACCCCGGGCCTCGGGAAAGACTCCGCTGAAGGTTCTGAGCGCGATCTTCAACATTTCAGGGGATGTGTCATAGCAATGAAACCACTGACAGATCAGGCCTCCTTCTTTCAAATGACCCCTGGCGCTTTCGAAGAATTCCCTGGTAAAGAGGCTGCCGATGCCTGCGATCCAGAAATTAGTAGGCTCTGAGATAATGATGTCGTATTTTTCAGGCGTGGCAGCAAGAAAGTTACGACCGTCGTCTATCACCATCCTCAGGTTCTTGTGATCCAGGATGCCGTGATTGATATGGTTGAACAGACGTGAAGCCTGGACCACTTCCTCGCAGATCTCCACTGCCGTGTTTTTTTCAGGGTCCCAGAGTGACGCTGAATATGCAGTAACTCCGCTTCCCCAGCCTATCACCAGAACATTCTTGTGACTTCCCCCAAACAAAAACGGCAGATGACCCAGCATCACCTGAGTGCCCATGTCCAAGCCGTCCGAGGCGTCCACCTTGCCGTTGATGGCAAGGCTGGTCACACCCTGATGCCTGATGACTGTTACTTCAGCTTCCACTCCCTCCTCTTTAAACAGAAGCTCGGGTAGAACATATGCTGCCTTCTGATCAGACCGGTGATCTGACGGCTGGAAAGTTGAGCCAGGTGTCTGCAGGAATCGCTCAGGCCGATAGTACACTGCCGAATTGAGCAATTTGATGTCCCAGGCTGGATAAAACATGGGGAACAGCAAGGGGATCAGGAAAAGAGGGAGGGTTGAGTTCAGCTGTTTTTTTCTGAAGTAAAAAAAACCTGTCATCCAGAGCAGCATTCCGCTCAGATTGATTGTGTTCTGCATGCCGATCAGAGGCAAAAAAACAAATCCGGAAGCAAGCGTGCCGATCACGTCACCAGCAGTGGCCAGGGCATACAGGAAACCAAGAGATTCCCCTGTATTCCTTTTGCCTGTGCAATACTCCGCCACTGTCAGAGGGAAAACACCGCCCAGGCAGAATCCCGGCAAAACGATGATGAAAAAGGTGAGCAGTATCTGCCAGACCAGGAACCAGCCGTATCCGATCAGGCCGAACAGCCGGAACAGCATGATCACCATCGGGGGCAGGAGATAGATCAGTATCGGGAGCAGAAAGATCGAGGCTGTGCCGGAATAGAGCAGGAAAAGCAGTGCTTTTCCGCTGTTTCTGGCAAGGATCCTTGCTCTGTAGCTTCCGAAGGCCAGCGAGGCTATGAACACTGACACTGTGAGAGAAAATGCATAGACTGATGATCCGAATACAAGTGAGAGGGCGCGGATCAGTGCGATTTCCAGGATCATGCAGGCGATGCTTGTTACGAACAATATCAAAGCCGGAAATGGATTCCGCAGGATCAATGCAGAAGAGGAAGATTCCTGGTCCGGATTTACTAAAGCGGCAAGTTCGATTCTGCCATTGGCGAAGGCCCAGGCTGCGATCAGCAGGTTTACAAGGGCGGCTGTCAGCATGCTGAGCCTGATACCCAGAAACGGGATCAGGACAAAACCAGTCATTGCGCCACCCAGGGCAGCTCCTGCAGTATTGCAGGAATACAGCAAAGCCAGATCGGACTTAAAATCCTTGGAACCGGACGAAAGATAGCGCCCGACTAAAGGCAATGTAGCGCCCATGGCAAAAGCAGGGGGGAGCAGGAAGGCCAGGGAGAGGATAAATCTGAGAAAGATGAGGCCTGAGTGAGAGGAATTGAAAGCAGGGTGAAAAATGAGATAGGTGTAGTCCAGCAGCCTGACAAGAGATGGGAACACCAGCGAATAGAACGCCAGGAAAGCCTCGCAGCCCGCATAAGCCCAAAGCGGTTTCGCCCATTTACGGGAAATTTTTCCTAGAATTCCGCTGCCTAGCGCCATTCCCAGCATGAAGGCTGTGATTGTGACTGTGGATGAGTATGTGGAGTTTCCCAGCACACGGGCAAAAACCCTGAACCAGACAACTTCATAAATCAGGGCTGAGAGACCGGAGAGGAAGAATATCAGAAAAATAGTCTTCTTCAAGCGGTTTCAGATTTATCCAGGATTATGATCCTGGTGGGAAGTGCCAGGTTGATTTTTTCACGTTCAAACTCTTCTGTGATCCCCAGATTGATTTTCTGCCTGGCTTCGGCATGTGCGGAAAAATCCCTGGCATTCAGATAGTAGGCTGCTTCGAATTTAAGGCCGTTTTCAGTGATTTCCCCGAAAAAACAGTAATCAAAATCCACGCTTTGGGTTCCGGAAATGATCCGTTTCACAATTTCAGGGATGGCCTTCAATTTGGTCGTGGGTATGCCATGAGCGACAGTCAGATCGAAAGAGACGCGGCGGCGCACCATTTTATGGTAATTTCTGATCCTGCTGCCTGTCAGGTCTGAATTGGAAAACACTATCTGTTCCCCGCTGACGCTTTCCAGGCGGGTGGTTTTAATCCCGATTTCGCGGACTGTACCCTGTGATTCTCCGACCATTATGAAATCACCTTCCTCGAAAGGCCGATCGAAAAAAATCACGAAATAATTGAAGAGATCATTCAGGATATGCTGGGAAGCCAGAGCGATCGCCATGCCTCCGATGCCCATACCGGCAAGAATGGTGGTAAGGCTGAAACCCAGGTTGTCGAGGATGATGGTAGAGCAGAGAATCCAGAAAATCAGTCTGACTGTTCCTGTGATACCTGCCGAGGTAGTGGGAGAGATTCGCGAGCCCTCCTGCTTGAACCAGTGCTCTTCCAGGAAATAGACAGTCACGCAGATGGCGAATCTCGTGGTCTGGACAATCACAAAGATCAGGCCAAACCAGTCCACAAGTTTTTTAATGGCTACGCTCAGGTCAAGTTCATTCACGGCAAAGTAAAATGCCAGATAATAGAGCAAAGGAAAAAGATACTTTTCCACCAGCTTGGGAATGATGCTTTCAGCTCGGAGTTTTCCGGCTGAAGCCAGGAATTTAAGCCGCCGCAGAAAGAAATTCTTCACGAAACGCATGCAGGAAAAAGCAAACAGTAAAGTCAGGACTGCAATCGCATAGCTGGAAAAAGAGTTGCCCAGAAACTTCCAGGACCAGATTTGATTTCTGAAAAATATTTTCTCGATCAAAGAAAAAAGACTATCGAATCCCTGCTGATTCATGTGCACTAAGTCTTGGCTTCAGTTTCTTTCTTTTCTATCCAGTATTCCTTGCAGTCTTTCGTCCTGTATAGAAGCTTGGCGTCAATCATGTCCCTGCGCAGGAGAGCCGGGTTTTCAAAAGTATGGCTGTTCCTGAGGATCTGGTTGACTTCAGATTCCGCATATTTTTTGCCGACTTCGAACTGTGTATACAGATGATTCAGGGCTAAAAGCTGCAGGCTGCGCTTGGTGGGCCACTGCTTCAGTTTGCCATCCTGGTCGAGAAAATTCTTCAGTTCTGCAGGAAAATCCATCTTTACCTCCGTTTTGTAATGCAACCATATATTACCATCTTTCACTCCAACAGGAAAGTTCTGGCCATGATGACTCCTGGTGTGAAGGATATTCTTTCGCGGATTGCCCGGGATATGCTATAAATTAATCAAAGCTGGTTTCTGATTTAGCGAGGTTGGAAGATGAAAATTCTGATTAGCTTGCTGCTTTCCGGATTGCTCACGACTGGTCAGGCCTTTTGTCAGGAAAATAAAACAATCAATGAAGTATCTTTCGGGACGACAATTGAAGTCAGCACACTTTCACGCAGGGGGCAGGACTGCTTTTTCATGTTTTACAGCCCCAAAAGCGAAAAGTGCCAGAACATGATGAATTTCATCAGGGATTACGGGGCGGGAAACCACGGCGTTTACATCACAATTGTAAATATCGACCGGAAAGCTCACAAAGAAATTGACTGGGATTCTCCTGTTTCAAGGCAATATGGATTGAAAACACTGCCTTATTATATCCTGGTCGACAGCCAGGGGAAATTCTCGGATGGAGAGGAGGCCTGGAAGGTATTTTCAGGAAAACTGTTCCACTTCTTTGAAGAAAAGATGGCAAAAAAAATCTCGTTTCTCCATGAAGACAGCTCCATATATTGCGAATTCGGTTCTTTCTACATGGAATTCGGGGAATTCGGAAAAGCTGCTGAAAAATACCGGAGGGCCGTGGAACTGACCGGCAGCGAGAATGAGAAAATACTATATGACTTTGCCTGCGCACTATCCAGAGCAGGTCGACCGGAAGAAGCTTTGAAAAATCTGGAAAAAGCCCTGTTCCTGGCTAAGAAGCGCCACACTGAAGAGTTGCTGCAGTATTTCAAGCAAGACATTGACCTGGAGCCGCTTGCCGAGCAATCAGGATTCCAGGCACTGCTGGATAAATATTGATGCAGGATAAATAAAAACACCCCTTTTCAGGAGTGTTTTTTGTGAGTTGTGATCGGGATTTTTCAGCTATTCGTCGTCATTGTCTTCATCATCGTCTTCATCATCCTCAAGGCAGTAAGCGCAGGTCGTTTTGTTCCCGCCATCGCAGTCAAGGCAATACTCTGTTTCACATTCTTTGCAGAGGATCATCTTCTTTCCGCAGATTTCACACTTTTCCATTTTACTCCCTCCTGAAAGGATGGGATTTATTATAAAGCAAATCTATAAAAAGCAATATTTTTTTAAAAAATGGACCTGCTGACCGCCATCTTAACTATCTTTTTCACCATGTCCTGATAAGAATAACCGGCCTGTTCACAAGCGGTGAAAAATGTGCTGTCAGGAGAAATGCAGGGATTGACGTTGATATCGATCAGCCAGGGCCGGTTGCGCACATCCACCCTGAAATCCATTCTGGCATAGCCTTTAAGATGAAAAGCCGTCCAGCATGATCTGGCAAGCTTCTTGATCCTGGCAATCAGGGGGAGATCAGACTTGGGATGTTCGAACAAACGCTCAACATGCTGATATTCGAAGGAAGTTTCATCCCATTTTGCCTGATATGAGTAAATCTCAGGTTTGCCGTCCGGATATTTGTGGAAGCGCAGTTCCACCACTGGTAAGCAGTCTACAGTCTCGAAATCACCGATCAGGGAGATGCTGAATTCACGCCCGGGAATATACTGCTCAGCGAAATATTCGGTATGTTTACTATTTCTGAGTTCCAGCAGAGTGCCTCTGAGTATGTCTGCATCAGTGACATCGAGTATGGAATTGTCTGTGATCGAACTGGAAGCATGTTCAGATACGGATTTCAAGATATAGCTTCCTTTTCGGAAGTGCTGCAGCATCGGATCAGTCAGGCAGAAACAGGAAGGAGCCGGGATATTAGAGCAGAGGAGAATTTTCTTGATCAGCAGTTTGTTGCCGCAGAGGTACATGCTCTGGGAACTGGCTCCAGTGTAAGGAATTTCCAGGATTTCCAGGAACTCCGGTACAATGTAAGCCAGGCTGTCACGGTTTTCCAGAGATTCCACCAGATTAAACACGAAATCAGGTTTTTCCCTGGTGATTTCCCTGGAAAAATCCGGAAAATCAAGTGAAAATACCCGGCAGGCATTTCTGACTCCAAGACCTGTCAGGGCTTTGGAAACATGTTCCACCTGCACAAGTGTATCTTTGTCATCTAGAGCAGCGTCATTTCCTGGTTCGTTGTAAATGATAAGCGCGGAAAGTTTCTCCTGCTTCCTCACTTGACGACTCGCTCCATCGCCGAATCCAGGATGATTTTGATCAAAGTGTCGAAATCTATGCCATAATGGTTGCAGATGATCGGCATATCCGAATTTACAGGATGCAGACCGGCGATCGGGTTGATTTCCATGAACTGAAGATTTCCGTGCTCGTCCATCCGGAAATCGGATCTGGAAGAATCCCTGCAGTTCAGCCCGACATGCACCTGCACAGCGAGTTTCTTGGCCGCTTCAGCCACTTCATCCTCAGGAAATTCATATTCCACAACTTCCTTGTAATTTTCCTTATTAAGGTAGGAATATGCGTTCTGTTCGGCTACGGGTTTCAGGATGATCTCCATCACTCCGAGGGCCTGGGAATTGCTGCCTGTTCCAACCACCACCACAGTGAATTCACGACCAGGCAGGTAGCGTTCGATCAGTACAGGCTGCTTGAAGCGCTCCAGCAGTTCGCGGCAGGCAGTGGTCAGTTCTTTTTTATCAGCGATTTTGGATTTAGAGGTAACCCCTTTCCCTGTTCCTTCAGCCACAGGTTTCGCAAAAAGCGGGTAAGCCAGGTTTACCTGAGTTATGTCCAGGAGTTTTCTGACCACCACAAAATCGGGAGTAGGAACTCCCAGATCCTGCACCACCCACTTGGTGAGGGCTTTCTGCAGGGTCAGAGCCATGATCACAGTGTCGGAAAAAGTGTAGGGTATCTGGTAGGCATCGAGAATCGCCGGGACCTGGGCTTCCCTGCCCACTCCGTAAATGCCTTCTGCAATGTTGAAAACAAGATCCCATCTGTCACCGCGGGCCAGTCTGTTTACCAGTGATTTGAAATGTCCTATCCTGTCAGTTTTATGTCCAAGTTTCTTGAGAGAGGCGTCAATGGCCTCGACAGTCTCAACACTGTCGAATTCGGCTGCATCTTCGTCGCTCCAGCCTTCTGCAACATAATCATCCTTGAGATCATAGGTCATGCCTATCTTCACAATTCTTTTTCTCCACTGCTCTGTTTTGATAATGAGGCTAATTTATCGGGTGAAAAAAAGCAATAATTTTTTTGGTTTTTTGAGAAATACTACTGCCACTTTCAGAACTGGTTCCCGGCACTTGCAAAACTCGAATTAATAGAAGAATATTATACCAACGCAGCAATTTGCATCACCAAGGAGTTCTCATGAGAATCGCTGTTGCATATAATCTCCCTCGCGAAGATTCACCTCAATTCAGAAAAGACTATGAAGAAATATTCATTGATGAAATTTCCACTGTGATCAGGGAACTGGGTGACACACCTGTGCCAATCGAAGTTTCCGGGAAACCCGACTTCATTGCCGAGAAAATTCTCTCCACCGAGCCGGACATGATTTTCAACCTGGCCGACGGGAATCGCAATAAGACCCAGATGGCTTTTTATCCTTCCCTGTTTGAACAGCAGGGTATTCCTTACATCGGCAGCAATTCCAATACTTTTCACATCAGTTTTTCCAGCTTCCTTTTTCAGAGCATCTCCAGCAGCCACAAAGTCCTTGTCCCTGATACACTCTACGTCAAGGACCCGGGGCAGAAGATCAGGGGGGAAATCGATTTTCCGGTTTTGATCAAGCCTCATAAACTGGACCTCGCTCCAGACATCAAGAGAGACATTTTAGTGGATAACCCCAAAAAATACCGGGAAAAGATCAGACGCATGCTCAGCAGGCATCCCGAAGGTCTTGTGCTGGAGTCATTCATCAGAGGCAGGAAAATCCGGGTGCTGGTGATCGAAGGAATGGAAAAGGCAATTACAGCCATCAATTTCTCGGAGCTGTCCAGCGGGCGTAAGAAGAAACTGCCTGACCTCACGGAACTGGAACCCCGTCTGAATACTTTGGCCGTGGATATCTTCAAATCCCTGGCTGCAAGCGATTTCGGCGAAATAATCTTCATCAGAAATGATGAGGGAGAACTTTATTTCGTAAATTTCAATCCCATGCCTTCACTCTTTCCGGAAAGTGAATATTATAAATATTTTCTAAGCAAAGGGATGGACTTCCGCTTTGTGATCAGATCCATCATCCAGTCCGCAAAACAGCGCTACAAGATTTATTTCACATACAGCCCCAAACCGCCATTCAAGGCGCGCAAACTGCTTCCTCCCAGATCTACAGTCAGGGAACTGGGACTTGAAATCGGAATCTTTCCGACCGGTAAATTCAATGCCATCACTGATGTCAAGGGTGTGAAGGTAGGGCATTTGACCTATGTCGAGGACAATGTGGAAATTCCGGGTTCAGCTGAACTCACTTCTGTCCGGACTGGTGTGACTGCAATTCTTCCTACTGAAGGCAACATCTATGAACATCCGTTTGTGGCAGGCGGTTTCGTGCTCAATGGAATCGGTGAAATGATCGGTCTCAACCAGGTGATGGAATGGGGATGGATCGAATCCCCGATTGTGCTCACCAACACCATGTCTGTAGGTGAAGTTCATACAGGAATAGTATCGTATATGACTTCTAAATATTCCGGGCTTGGCACGATTTCAGATGTGATCATACCCGTAGTCGGAGAAACTGATGACTCATTCCTGCACGATGTGCGGGTCAAGCGCACTACTCCCAACGACGCAATCAGAGCTCTCAACCGGGCTAAAGGCGGCCCTGTGATTCAGGGCTCGATCGGAGCGGGAACCGGTATGACCACATTCGATTTCGCAGGCGGCATCGGCAGCAGTTCGCGGATGCTCCCCATCGAGGAAGGGGGCTACACTATCGGTGTACTGGTGCTTTCGAATTTCGGCAACATGCGCAACCTGACCATCGATGGAGCGGTAGTCGGAAGGGAATTGGACAAACTATACGAACAGGAGATCCGGCGAAACTACAGCTATGGGTCGATCATCGTGGTAATCGCCACCGACGCTCCACTGATCGCCGGACAGCTCAACCGGATCTGCAAGAGGGCTGCCTTAGGGCTGGGCCGGGTAGGTTCACACGCAGCCACTACCAGCGGTGAAATCATCATCGCCTTTTCCACGGGTAACCGTTTTTACCGGGAGGCCAGGGGTAAGAGCCATTATCAGACAATGAAATTCCTGAGCATTTCCCAGATCAATTCTTTTTACGAAGCAGTGATCGAAGCTACCGAAGAAGCTGTTTTGAACGCAATTTTCTGCTCAAACGGCATGGACGGACGTTCAGGCCGTTTCTGCCCTTCGATACCTCACGACAGGGTGCTTGACATCCTGAGGCGGGGCAGGAAGGTTTAACACAGGTCGTAAATAAATCATCTCTTCTGCCGAATCTATTTCAAAGAGCCTCCAAAGTCTGCGAGAGCGCCCTTTTTTGTTATGAAAAAAATTGATTTCAGTGTTTTTCTATCGATAATGGCCGTTTTGACGGTTTTTATTGCCGTTTTTTCCGGCTGCCAGGGGAAAGAGATCGGGGGCCTCGTCCTGACCGAGCTGCCTGGAGTACCGACTGTACTCAAAGCGGATGACCTTACCACCACCAGTTTTAAGCTTATCTGGTATAAAACACCGGGAGCGGATAAATACAGGGTTTACAAAGACGGGAAGTTATACAAAGCCTTCGTTTTTGACAATCTGCTTAATATCACGGGTCTGACCAAGGAAGTCAATTATGTGATGCAGGTGAGTTCAGAAAACCAGCGGGGAGAAAGCTCCCTTTCATCGCCTTTCATCGTGAGGACTCCAGGCGCCAATCCACCCGGAGCCCCGACCGGTCTAGCCGCTCTCAATATCACTACTGCCAGTTTCATGCTCAACTGGAATCCGGTGGACAAAGCTCTGTACTACAAGATCTATAAAAACAACTCTCTGCTGGCCGACAATGTCGCAGGAACCTCCAAGGAAGTCAACGGACTCACTGCTGATACAACCTATGTGATGGCTGTTTCAGCTGTGAACAGCAATGGTGAGAGCCAGAAAGCCGAGATCAATGTAAAGACTCTGCCTGAACAGCATTTTCCGCCCGAACCGCCTACCGGACTTGCTGCCACTGAAGTGACCTCGAGCGGGTTCAAACTGGCCTGGAACAAGTCCACTGGAGCTACGAAATACTCGGTTTACCTTGACAATGTCCTGACCATGTCGGATCTGGTCTTTGCCAATGCGTCCCTGACCGGGCTTACCGCCAATACTTCCTATAATGTACAGGTCACGGCGTCGAACACGTATGGAGAATCAGCCAAGTCCTCTCCCATCACAGTCCTGACCAGACTGGCACCTCCTGCTGGTCTCGCAGCCAGCATGCTGACCGACTCATCCTTTACTTTGAGCTGGAACGCTGTCGCCAGCGCGACCGGATACAATATCTACCGGGACGGAGTTCTGGTGGTCCAGAATCTGAACGCCCTTTCCAAGAGCATTTCAGGCCTGCAGCCGGACACTTCATACAGGATGGAGGTCTGCGGCCTGACCGCCAGCAGCGAGGGTGACAAAGCTGTCCTGACAGTCAGAACCCTGCTGCCTCCACCGACTGGACTCGCTTCCTCAAATATTACCGGAAATTCGTTTACTCTCGACTGGAATTCTGTGACCGGTGCTACAGGCTACAAAGTCTATGTTAACGGCGTCCTCTATTCCACTGTAGGAAATTCTAACGAAGTCGTAATTACCGGCCTGAATCCAAACACTCAATATCAAATCACCGTCACTGCTGTAAATGGGGTCGGAACAGAAGGCGTTCCTTCGCAGGTGCTGCTTGTCACCACGCTGAACAACAGTCCTCCGGTGGCCACCAGCGTATCGAATCAGGGCAACAGCGGAGAGATCACGATTTCCTACAATCTGGCAGACAATGAAAACAATGCCTGCAGCATTAAATTCTATTTTTCCAAGAATGGCGGCACGACCTATGTCCTGAGCAACAATTTGAACGGTGCAACCACCGGCATTGTACCAGGAACCGGGAAAACCATCGGCTGGAAATCCAACCTGGACATTGCCACTAATGAGATCAATGTCAAAGTCAAGATACTGCCCAACGATGGAGTTCAGGACGGCACTGCCGGAGAATCAGGAGTGTTCCAGGTGCTGAACGGCGGTCCGCTCAACAACCCGCCTGTATCCAGCAATGTCAATGTAGTCGGAAACTCAGGGAGCATCCAGGTTACATTTGACCTGGCAGATGCCGAGAATGACAAATGCAGCATTGTGTTCAAATACAGTAAGGATGGCGGTACTACTTATACTCAGAGCGGCAGCGTCTTCGGGCCGACAACGAACCTTACTCCAGGTCCGAATCACGCTTTTACCTGGAATTCCACAGCAGACGTCACCACCAATGAGCCGAATGTTAAAATCATGGTCCTGCCTAATGATGGAAAAGTGGACGGAGTTCCCGGTTATTCAGCCGTGTTTGCCGTCAACAACGGAAACACTCCTCCAGCAGTCAATACTGTTACTACAAGCGGGAATTCCGACAGCATCGAAGTTACATACAACCTGACGGATGCTGATAATGACCCCTGCAAGATCACTTTCTATTACTCCAAGAATGGCGGTACAAACTACATACAGAGCAACAACGTCTCAGGCACTACAACCGGGATCGCTCCAGGCACAGGTAAAAAAATCACCTGGGGATCATTCCAGGACATCAAGACCAATGAACCGAACGTAAGGGTGAGAATTCTACCTAATGATGGAAAGGCAGACGGCACTCCAGGAGAATCGATTGTGTTTGCAGTCAACAATTTCAAGCTGGTGGGTTTGACGCTCACTCCGAATTCGACAGAGGTTCAGATTAATTCCAAATATGCGCTGAGCAATATCACTGTCACTGCAGTTTATTCTGACGGTTCGACCAAAGTCGTGACCACAGGAACCTGGAAGCTTGTAAACGGTAACGGCGCCATCATTGCGGGAAACTACGAAGCCCCGTCATCTGCCGGGACTGCAGTATTGAGAAACACTTATGTTGAAAGCGGTGTCACAGTTACAGCGGATTTCAATGTCACAATCGTCACAGTCGCCAAAGAAAGGATTGTCTTTTGTTCCAGCCGCGACGGGGGCACCAGCAATCTCGAGATCTACATCATGAATGATGACGGCACCAATGTGACCAGGCTCACGAACAATACTCAGAACGACCTGATGCCTTGTGTCTCGCGGGCCGGAACCAGCATTATCTTTTCCAGAGATCTCGGCACATACAACTACGAGCTCTTTAAAATGAACATTGACGGCACAAACCAGCAGAACATGACCAACAATCCGGGTGCTGCCGACGGCATGGGAGCTTATTCGTTTGACGGGTCCAAGATCGCCTATGTCTCAGCAGTGATCACAATGCCTGTAAATCCGGAGATCTTTACCATGAACGCCGACGGCACAGGTTCCACCAAGCTCACAAACATCGCTGGCAATGATACTACTCCAAGATTTTCCCCGAGCGGAACCATGATAGTTTTCAGTTCAGACCGTGACGGCAGCAATGAGATCTTTACTATGACTTCAAGCGGCGGCAACCAGACTCAGCTCACTTACACGAATAAGGTCGACAATGTCACACCGATGTATTCTACTGACGAGAGTAAGATCCTCTACTGCACCAATGGCAATGGCTCCGGGAAATATCAGATCTATACGATGAACACAGACGGCACCAATGCCAATTGCCTGACCAACTCACCTTACAATGAGCAGTCTCCATGCTATTCCATTGACGGAAAAAAGGTCGTTTTCAGCTCAGACCGCAACGGCAACACAGATATTTACACCATGAATGCGTCTGACGGAACAAACCAGTTGAGGATTACAACTGATCCCGGGGAGGACACTACTCCTTGGTATGTAAAAGCGCCCTAAACCGGCTTGTCAAACAGCACCCCCGGATTCAGCCTGTATTCAGGGTCAAAGAATTCTTTCAGACTGCGCATTTCCTGCAATTCCGCCTTTGAATACTGCACTTCCAGCAGGTTTTTTTTAAGCCTGCCGATGCCGTGCTCAGCAGCCACGCTTCCGCCTAGTGAGACTGCCTTGGCAGCAAACTCCAGGTAAAGAGCCTTGGCTTTCTGCAGATCCGCCTTACAGTCAGGTAGAATGTTGACATGCAGGTGTCCGTTCCCGATGTGCCCGAATACTGCGGACTGGAGTCCCAGTTTTCCCAGTTCCTGATAATAGCAGCTCATGATTTCGGATAAGGCTTCATCAGGAACCGCCATGTCTGTAGCGACTTTTGTCAGGTCCGGATTTTTAAGCTTGCGGCGGGAGATCAGACTGTTGATTCTCTCTGGCAAAGCATGACGGAACTTTTTCATGGCGTCCTGGTACTGTCTGGAAAATCCAGCCCAGGTATGGCTGGGATCCATGCCGTGCACTTTAAGGATAGATTCCAGGCTGGATATTTGTTCTGGAATCCCGCTTTCGTGTTCCAGTCCGATCTCCAGATAAAACACCTTGGCTGTATCTGACGGGAAGTCCGGTACAAAGCTGGCTGCTGCTATTTCCTGCTTGAATTCCTTGAGGATCTTCAAAGAACCGGAGTCCATGAACTCCAGGGAAATAAGATTCATTTCTTTCAGGTCATGCACCAGAGGAGCCTCCAGACAGCGCTCAGGAGCAAAAATACATAAATACAGGCATTTTTTCCAGGCAGGGGCAAGCTTGAGCTCCAGCTCTGTGATTACTCCCAGCGTTCCTTCTCCCCCGATGAAAAGATCGATCAGATCCATCTCACGATTCAGAAGATATCCGGCGACATGTTTGGTGGCAGGAGGCTTGATCCCTTCAAGCCTGTGCTTTTTGAAACCAGCTGATTCCAGAATGAATTCTCCGTCAACACAAAAACACTCTCCTCGCTTGAGCTTGAGCACAGCACCGTCCTGCAATACAACAGTCAGACCGTTGATCCAGTCCCTGCACGGGCCATAGTAAAGAGTTCGAGCGCCGCTCGCGTTGGCTGCCGCCATTCCTCCCAAAGATGCCGTCGTCTCCGTGGGATCAACAGGAAAGAATAGATTTCCGTCTGCAAAACTGCAGCGCTTTTTCAGGAAATTATTAAGATCACTTAGTCTGGCTCCTGCACCTGCTGTTACCGTGAACTTCCTGTCGCTGGACAGATTTACAGCCAGCGGGGTATTTCTTTCCAGTGAAAGGATATTCAAAGCGTGATTCACAGCTCCGCCAACGATCCCGGTTCTGCCGCCCGAAATCGTGACCGATTCGCCTCTTGCGGATATCTCGGCAAGGGCTTGTGCTGTCTGTTCCGTATTTTCAGGGAAATAAATCCTGTCCGGAATCGTTCCGTCCAGACGGGATTCATCGAGGCAATATTTCAGATATGAAGTGCTGATTTTTTCCTGTCCTTCAATGATTGGACATTTCGCGGGGTCCGAATAGAAGAATGCAGACAGAACATTTCTCATAGTTTTTCCGCAGCAACCATTTTCAGCATAATTTCCATGATTGGAAAACAGTCTGCAACTACCGCATAGTCGGAAATGGAAAAGATCGGAGCTGCAGGATCCTTATTAATTGAAATCACAATGCCTGCAGACTGCATCCCCACCAGATGCTGCACAGCGCCGGAAATTCCGAAGGAAAGATAATGCTCAGGCTGAACTGTCTTTCCAGTCTGCCCGACCTGATGCCTGTATTCGATCCAGCCTGCGTCTACTGCAGCTCTGGAAGCACCAAGCGAAGCTCCGGTTATTTCAGCGAGTTTTTTTAAACCTGAAAAGGCTTCTCTGGACCCGATTCCGATCCCTCCGGAAATCATCAGACCTGAGTCTTTTTCTGGACATGAATAACTTTCATGTCTGATAATCCGGAATCCGCTCTCTTCCTCGATCAAAACTGCAGGAGTCAAAATTTCAGGTTTGCAGCCACCCGGAAAATGATTAACCTGCTTGAAAACACCGGCTCTCACAGTAGCCATTTGCGGTTTATGCCTCTCGCAGGTAATGGTGGCCAGAATATTCCCTCCCAGCGCAGGTCTGATTTGAAGAAGCAGGCCTTTTTCGTCGAGATCAAGTTCAGTGCAGTCTGCAGTCAGGCCTGTACGAAGCTTTACGGAAATCCGGGGCAGCAGTGCTCTGCCCTGAAAACTCGCGCCACCCAGGATGATTTCCGGCTGCAGGGACTTGCATAGCTGTGCAATGGCCGAACAATGTACTCTGGCATCAAAAATTGAAAGTTTCTGATCGTCAAGCAGGTAAACCGAGTCAGCCTGTATCTCATTCAACGGAAGGTTCAGCTGATGCCCGCAGAAAATCACTCCTACTCTGGCGCAGCGTTGAGCAGCCAGCACTGCGGCGATTGAGAGCAGTTCCCTGGTCAGAGCTGTGATTTCAGCATCCAATTCCCCGATTACCAGAATCAGTCTCGCGTCGTTTACTGCGCAACGCTGAACATTATAGTCGATCTTTGAAATGGTCTTCTTTATTTTCAGCAGATCCAGAATCTGCCTGCAGATTTCTTCGGTGTTTCCTGTCAGAAAAACAGTTTTCTTGGAATAGGCAACAGTCCTGATTGATCTGACTCTGGTCGGAGAACCACTCAATCCCACCTGGGATGTTTCGAATCCCAGTGTAGCAGCATCCAAAGTCCTGATCTCTGAAACCAGTGCTCTGCTCCAGTCCGCGAGACTTGCCTGTCTGGGCGTGTTGAGCTCTTTGACAGCAGTGATCAGAAGCGGCAGTCCGGACTGGATGGTGTCACTGCCATTCCCGCATAACGATTGAACTGTGATTTTATCTTTTCCCAGGGCTACCACTCTGTTGACTGAGTCAATCTGTGGAATTCCCAGATGCTCAGCAATGCCTGGCCCGACCTGAGCGGTATCGCCATCAATGGCCTGCTTGCCGCAGAAAATCAGGTCTGCTCCGCCCAGGTGCTCGATCGCCCTGGAAAGGATCAGGGAAGTGCACCAGGTATCTGATCCGGCAAATGCTCTGTCAGTGATCAGGTATGCATTGTCGGCACCTCTGGCGATCGCTTCAGCCAGGGCGTCTGCAGCCTGCGGCGGACCCATTGAAATTACAGTGACAGTTCCACCATGCTCTTCCCTGATTCTCACTGCTTCTTCCAATGCATGCATGTCAAAAGGGCTGATGATCGAGTCCACGCCTTCGCGCTTCAGACTTCCAGTCACAGGATCAATGGAAATCTCGGCAGTGTCAGGGACCTGTTTCAGGCAGACAAAAAGGCGGAGTGGAGTAAACATGGAAGAATAATAACAAAACAAGCCGGAAAAATCATTTCCCTGCCAATAAAGCAATTCTCCCTCCTGAAGAGAAAATCAGATATGAAACATTCCTCGCTTCAGCAGGTATGATATAATAAAATTTATGGAGGAAAACCTTAAAAATTGGATTATGGGAGTCATCCAGGGAGACAAGTCGCAATTCCGGTTCCTTGTATTGGAATTCGAAAAAAAGATTTTTTACTACTTCCTGAGGATGACCAAAGATTACGAGGAAGCGAAGGATCTGACGCAGAACACCTTCCTGAGGGCGTTCAATTACATCAGAAGCTACAACTTCGATTACTCGTTCCAGAGCTGGCTCTATTCGATTGCCCATAACCAACTGAAGGACTGGTGGCTCAAGAAGAAGAAGGATTCTTTCAGCATCGAGGAAATGGAGGAGAAATACTTCTTCAAGTTCAGTTCAGATGAGGAAGTGATCCAGACTCTGAGCGACAAGAACCTGAATGAGAAAGTCAGAGAAGCAGTGAGTGCCCTGCCTGACCTCTACCGTGAAATCATGCTGCTGCTCCTGGTGGAAAACCAGAGCTACGACGAAATCGCATCTGTCACGGAGTTGCCGCTGAACACGGTCAAGATCAGAATCCACAGGGCCAGGAAACTCTTACGGAAGGCGCTGGAAAAATGGCTGTAAAGAAGAACTGTCAGAAATTCATGCAACTGCTGGAAGACGCCGAGCTGATGAGCTTGACCGCGGAAGAGTTCTCCTTTGTGGAAAAGCATCGCAAGTCTTGTGAAGCCTGTGCCCGTCTCGTAAGCCTGAATCAGAGCTTCGACTCAGCCCTCGCTTCCTTCAGGGATGAGGAAATTGCCTTCAGAAACAGGCTGATGCCAGAAATTTCACAATCAGTGATGAATGAGATACTTCCGCCAAAAACCAGACCGATCTGGTCATATGCCATGGCAGCTGTAATCGTCTTTTTCGCCCTGCTCGACCTCTGGCTATACAGGGCGGAACAGCCCTTGAACAAAGCCGTTCTCAGCGACAACTCTCTAGCTGCAGCGATTGAAGTGAAAAACGGAAGTTTCAGCCTTCACAAAGGCAGCAACTGGATCCAGGGTTCTGCTGGAACATTCAGCCTGCCTCTGGAAATCCGGACTCCTTCTTTCTCATCGCTTGACATCAATTTCCCCGGTGTCGCCGAAATGCGGCTCAAGCCTAATACAGTGCTCAGGATCGAGCAGAACTGCCTGTTCCTCACGCAGGGTAGGAGCCTGTTCTCCTTCAACCATCTCCAGGCTCCGTTTTTCATAAAAAGCAGTCTGGGCCAGGTAAAAATCGTAGGCACCCGGCTTCTTGTCTCAGCCGGATCAGATAAGTTGCGGGTTTCGCTGATCGAAGGGAAAATTGAGATCAGCAACAGATTCACAAACGCCACACTCAACGCAGGGGAAGAAACTCTGATTGAGGCTGGAACCGAGAAAATCCAGGCCTATAAAATCTCAGATCAGCTCATGTCGGAAATCCGGAACTGGGATAAAGCTGAAAGTACAGCCATTTCTCCTGCAGGCACTTCCCAGCCTTCAGAAAGCGAAGACAACATACTCGTACCCGACATTTTCAAGGAATTCGAAAGGCTGAAGGGTCTTGACATCCAGCAGTTCAGATAATTTCCGGTTGATCAAAGGCAGATTCCGGCTTCTCAAGACGATCCGGGAATTTTTTGATCGAAAAGGCTATCTGGAAGTGGAAACACCGGAACTTTCTCCTTATGCCACACTGGACGCCAATATTGCCTCATTCGAATCCTGCCTCAATGGTTTCCCCCTCTATCTTCAGACCTCCCCGGAATATTACATGAAAGAGCTGCTTTCCATGGGGTTCGACAGTATCTTCCAGCTCTGTAAAGCCTTCCGTTACGGTGAAATCGGTAAAATCCACAACCCGGAGTTTACCATCCTGGAATGGTACATCACCGGACATGATTATAACTACATGATGAGGGAGACAGAGGAACTGGTGCGGGAAGTTTTAGGAGAAAAAATCCGCAAAGACTGGGAACCACCCTTTGAACGCCGTTCGATCAGGGAACTGTTCGCAGCAATCCTGAAAATCGACCTGGACCGCTGCCTGACAAAGGAAACACTGCAGGAAGCCTGTTTGAAATCCAAGCTTACGCTTACATCAGACGGCGAATGGGAGGATCTGTTCTTCAAGCTTTTATTGACTTACATCGAGCCAACCTTCAAGGGCAAAGCGGTTTTTCTCTGCGATTATCCGGAAAAACTCGGTTCAATGGCCAGGCCTTCGGTGAAAAATTCCCTTTATGCGGAAAGATTCGAACTTTATCTGGATGGGATAGAGATCTGCAACGGTTTTTCGGAGCTGACAGACGCCGGACATCAGAAGAAGAGATTCGTGTCTGATCAGACTGAACGCAGATTGCGGGGCCAGCCTGTTTATGAAATCAACGACCGCTTTCTGGAAGTGCTCTCCAATGGTCTGCCGGCCTGCACAGGCAATGCTCTCGGCGTGGACAGGCTGTATCAGGTTCTGACCGGTGAACCGACGATTCACTCTTTCCTGCCGTTCAGTTTCAGGAATCACAGGCAGTTTCAAAAATAGCTCTCTATAATATTGAATCCGTAGCTTCCTTGCTCTCCTCATCGTCAGGATAGATGGCATCCAGCAGCAGGTCTACCTGGCAACTGAGAAATTCCTTCATCTGCTTGCGGCTCATCTTTTTGTAATCCTTGAAAATCACCTGACTGACGTGGGTCACAAACTTCTTGTATTGATCGAGGAACGAGAAGGTTTGGCAGCTATGATTGCGGCATTTCAGAGCCAGCAGGATGCCGGCCGCCAGTCCGGCCAGAAGAAAGAAATGCTTTTTCATTTTCTCCTCCGGGAATTAAATGGGATTTCGAGTTACATTATACCGGGTCTCAAAAAAAATGTCATTCAGGCAGGAAATTATTATTCAGGTCCATTTGCAGAGTGCTGATCTGAGCTGCAAGCAGGGTTTCCTTCTTTTTCAGGTCAAGATAGTTCATGATTTTCTCGGGATAAGCAAACGGATGATCCGGCAGTTCATCGATAATCTTTCGTCTGATCAGCTCTTTTTTCTCAGTCAGCGTCTTGAGAACCTCTGCAGTCATCTCAATGGCACTGACCAAATCATCATATGTCTGGAATCCTTTCCCAATCAGAAATGCTTCCATTTCCCGAAGCTTGGCATCGATCTCGCTTCCTGCCTGTGAAATCTGCACTTGAATTTTTTTGGCCTTTTCCGCTTTTTCCTCGAATTCAGGTGTTTTAAATAACTCGATCAGATTGCGGTCCACAATCTCAGTTTCGATTTCTGCATAATGTTTAGTCAGGGAATCAATACACCAGGTTTCGATGTTAAGTTTAACTTTACTCAGAAAACCAAGGAATCCGCCTGGATTCTGACTTTTTTTCACCTCAATCTGCTTCATCTTATAGTAGGAGATCAGAACCTGAAATAAAATTCCAGGAATTTTTCCGCCTATCCTCGCTCTTACATTGTCAGGGATATTCAATGACTTTCTCTGAAGAGTTTCAATCACATCGTCCAGTTCCGGGATCGAAATAAAATCAGCCTGCTTGAAAAAAGCTTCCAGCTCAGCACTGTTTTTCTTCAATTCTTCGTGCAGCAGGGTGTGGATCACTGTCATCCGCCGCTCATCGTATCTGCAGCCGACGATGTTCATGAAAATGCTGTCCCCGAATCCGCGGAACTGGTCCTGAATTTCCCCCTGGAATTTCAGCAGCCTTTTTTTCAGCACCTGACAGGATGCTTCCAATTGATCCCAGTGGTTCTCATTCTCTTCGAGCCGGGATTTCTTTGCTGATTCCTTTTCAAATTCAGAAAAAACACCCTTGAATTCGGAAACCTTCCTGAAAATCTCTTCTGGAACTGAATTCAGGTCAAGCTCGATCAACTGATTGAACACCTCGTTTTCAATGGACTGGCAGTCCGAGACAATCTTTGCCAGGTCCCGGCGCAGGTTTGCGATTAATTCTCTCCGTTTTTGTTCAGGGGTAAGGTTATCCATAGAGCCTCTTGCAAAATGCTGCACTCATTATATAATGAAATTCATTCCTTTTGATAACTCTGACACTTGACTTCTCCACATATGTACCAGTTACCATCGCTTGATTTTCACAAAGTTATGCAATACAATCTTTTTCCTAACCTTGAGGTCTGAAAATGCTTTTTAAAAATGTCTGCATCGAGTCGATCGCTCACTACCTGCCTGAAGAAGTGGTGACATCGGAAAAGATCGAATCCTGGCTGGCGCCTGTCTATGAGCGCCTCAAGCTGCCCTTCGGCCGCCTGGAAATGATGACCGGAATCCGCGAGCGTAAATTCTGGAAACCCGGCACTGTTCCAAGCGAAGTTTCAGCCCAGGCCGGAAAACTCGCCCTGGAAAAATCCGGAATTTCTAAAGACTCGATAAACTGCCTTGTGCATTCCTCTGTCTGCAGGGATTTTATGGAACCAGCCACAGCTTCCGTGGTTCACGAGAAACTGGAATTGTCTGACAATTCGATGGTCTTCGACTTGTCCAACGCCTGCCTGGGCTTTCTCGACGCCATGGTGGTAGTCGGTAACATGATCGAAAGCGGGATCATCAAATCCGCTCTGGTTGTCGCAGGGGAAAACGGCAGACCGCTGGTGGAATCCACCATCGACATGCTGCTGCATGATGAGAACCTCACCCGCGAAACGATCAAGGCCTCATTTCCATCCCTGACCATCGGTTGCGGTGCGGCAGCCGCGGTACTCGTGCATTCATCGATCTCCAAAGCCAAGCATCAGCTGCTTGGTGGAAGCTTCATGGCTTCTTCAAAATTCAGCCATCTCTGCCAGGGCGGATCCACGGCACCTGTAGCCAAGAATATCACCATGCTGATGAAGACGGAAGCTGAAACTCTGCTGCAGGCCGGCTGCCAGCTGGCGCGCCGCACCTGGGAAGAAACCAAGAACACCTTGAAATTTACGGAAAGCAATGTCAAACGATTTTTCTGCCATCAGGTGGGCAAGGCTCACCGCAAGTTGATGTTTGAGACTCTGGGAATAGACCTGGAGAAAGATTTTTCGACTTTTGAATTTTTAGGAAATATGGGCGCAGTTTCACTGCCAGTCACTTTGTCCATGGGTGTGGAGAACAACCTTGTCCGCAGCGGCGATCTGATAGCCCTGCTCGGCATCGGCAGCGGAATCAACTGCATGATGCTCGGGATAAAATGGTAGACCGGCTCTCCCCGACGGAATATCCGTTTTCCACATTCAAACACCAGATTAACAGCTATCGACTGAACTATCTCGATGAAGGTACAGGATTTCCCACCCTGATGCTGCACGGAAATCCTACCTGGTCGTATTATTTCCGGAGCCTTGTGCGGGAGCTTTCCGGCAGCTTCCGCTGCGTGGTTCCAGACCATATCGGATTCGGCCTGTCGGATAAACCACAGAATTATCCATACCTTCTCAGCAATCACATCGACAACTGCGAAAGCCTCCTCAATTCAATGAACATCGACAAATTCGACCTGATCGTGCACGACTGGGGAGGAGCCATCGGTATGGGGGTAGCGGTCAGAAACCCTGACCGGGTAAGGAAGATGGTGATCATGAATTCAGCCTCCTTTCGCTCCCGTCGGATGCCATGGCAGATCGCAATCTGCAGGTTTCCTCTGCTGGGCACTTTTGCAGTACGGAAACTGAATCTGTTTCTCCGGGCTGCGAGATACATGGGGACAGCCAAGCATACAGGGCTCCCAGCCGGTGTCTGGAATGGTTATCTCTTCCCATATGGAAATTATGCTTCCAGGGTAGGCATCGACAGTTTCGTAAAGGACATTCCGATGAATAAGTCTCACCCAAGTTACAACACGATACTGGGTATCGAAGGTAAACTAAGCAGTCTGGCATCCAAACCTGTCCTTCTCCTCTGGGGAATGCGTGACTTCTGCTTCACACCTAAGTTTCTCTCCCGCTGGCTGGATTTTTTTCCGGACGCCTTGACCATTAAAATGGAAAACGCCGGGCATTTCGTGCTAGAGGACGAACCACTCAAATCCGCCCTGGCGATTAAAAATTTTCTGACAGAAAGGGAATCGGATGGATTCTGAACGATTCAACATCGCGCAATATCTGCCTGAAACAGCGGCTAAATTTCCGCTGCAGAAAGCAGTGATCTGCCCTGGCGCTAGAATCAACGGCCGCAGGAGTTATCTTTCAGTGAATTTCCAGCAGTTGAACGCAGAATGTGATAGATTCGCGCACGGGCTTTTCAATTCCGGGCTGACGAGAGGTATGAAAACTCTTCTGATGGTCAAACCTTCGATTGAATTCATCGCCCTCACTTTTGCGGTTTTCAAGATCGGCGCAATCCCTGTGCTGATCGATCCAGGGATGGGTATAAAAAGGCTACTGGAATGCATCCGAAACGTGGAACCTGACGCTTTAATCGGTATCCCACAGGCACATGCCGCCAGAATACTCTTCCCAGCCTGTTTCAAAAAAACACGGCTCAATGTAGTGGTGAACAGCAACCTCTCATTTCTGGGACTGCCGCTTGAGAAAATCTCTCCCGAATGCAGTGAATCATTTCCGATTTCAGATACCACAAAGGCTTCTCCGGCTGCGATTCTTTTCACAACCGGCAGTACAGGGCCAGCCAAGGGAGTGCTTTATGAACACGGCATGTTTGACGCCCAGGTGCAGATGCTCCATGATCTCTATGATTTCCAGCCCGGCGAGGTAGACCTGGCCGGACTTCCTGTCTTCGCGCTTTTCGACGCGGCCCTGGCCATGACCTGCGTTGTACCTGACATGGATCCAAGTCATCCTGCTCTGGTCAACCCTGCAAACATCGTGGAAGCGATCAGGGACAACGGAGTCACCACCAGTTTCGGATCTCCTGCAATCTGGAACAGAGTCAGTGAATACTGCCTTGATCATAACATCGTCCTGCCGACACTCAGACGCGTTCTGATGGCTGGAGCTCCTGTGCCAGGCAGTCTGGTTGAAAAATTCAAGAAAGTAATACCGCTTGGAGATATCCATACGCCTTATGGTGCTACAGAATCCCTCCCCGCCTCTTCGATCAGTGGAAGTAAACTCATATCTGATACGCTCGAGAAGAGCAGGCAGGGTTTCGGCACTTGCGTGGGCATGCCTGCCCCAAACGTGGAAATCAGGGTAATCAGGATTTCAGAATCCCCGATCCAGGAATGGATTTCCTCCCTGATTCTTCCCCCTTCCGAAGTCGGGGAGATCGTGATCAAGGGACCCCAGGTGACAAAGGAGTATTATGGGAACCCTGCGGAAACCGAACTCTCAAAAATCAGGCAGGGTGGTGAATTCTGGCACAGGATTGGAGATGTGGGCTACCTGGATCAGCAGGGCAGACTCTGGTTCTGCGGTCGCAAGTCGCACCGGGTCGAACTGAAAGACCGGATTCTGTTCACTGTCCCTTGTGAGGCAATTTACAATCAGCATCCGAATGTTAGCAGGACCGCACTGGTCGGAATCGAAATCGACGGGGAAACATGCCCGGTGATAGTGGTAGAACCAAAAACTGGATTTTTTCCTGAAGACAGGCAGGCTGTCAAACAGTTCAGGCGTGAATTGTTCGAACTTGGGAAGAAATATGAACATACCAGAAATATTAAAATCTTCCTGTTTCACAAATCCTTTCCTGTCGACATCCGCCACAATGCTAAAATCTTCCGGGAAAAGCTCTCGGTCTGGGCCAGGAAAAAGCTTTGAAAACAATCGTCACAGGTGGAGGCGGTTTCCTGGGGCGCTTTGTCTGCCGCAAACTGCGGGATGAGGGGCACTCTGTGACCATCCTTGGACGTGGGCATTATGAATTCGCCGAACGAGAAAAATTCCCTGTGATCACCGCTGATATCAGTGATGGTGAAAACCTCCAGAAAGCATTCCAAGGCTTTGATGAGGTGCACCACATAGCTGCCAGGACCGGGATCTCGGTCTTCAGGGAGCCTTATTTTAAGACCAATGTACTGGGAACTGAAAATGTGGTCAAAGCCTGTCTGAGAAACGGAGTCGGAAAACTTGTTTTCACTTCCTCCCCGAGCGTAATCTTCGGTGGTAGTGATCAGCAGATGCTGATTGAATCGGCTCCTTATCCTGAGAAATATTTATCTTGCTACTCCGAAACCAAAGCTCTGGCAGAACGGATTGTACTCGCTGCCAACCAGCCGGGAAAACTCTTGACAGTCGCACTGCGGCCCCACCTGATCTGGGGGCCAGAGGACACAAACCTGATCCCGCGCCTTTTGGAAAGGGCAGCTAAAAAAAAGCTTTTCACCGTTGGTAACGGAAAAAACATGGCTGACGTGACTCATGTGGAAAACGTAGCTTATGCCCATCTGCTTGCTTCCAGGAAGTTAACCGAAGGATCGGCAATCTGCGGGAAGGCTTATTTCATTACAAACGGAGAACCAGTGAATCTCTGGGACTTTATCAACCGCATCATCACCGGGATGGGACATCCGGCAGTGGCCCGGAAAATGCCTCTCTCTGCCGCATATTGCATCGGTTTTGCGATGGAGTCGGTTTACAGAGCGCTTGGAATCCGGTCGGAACCGCTGATGACCCGCTTTCTGGCCCTGCAGCTTGCTACATCTCACTGTTATTCCATTGAAGCCGCTCAACGCGATCTTGGATACAAACCGGTCGTCAGTGTGGATGCAGGTCTGGCCTCGCTGATTGAACATCTCAGGAAAAAAACTTTATAAGTCCTTGATTTTTTCAAGCTGTTGAGGTAATTTTTCTCTAAACATCGATTTTTAGTATGTTTCCATGACCGACAAAAACACTTTACAAGAGGCTCTATGCTGCAAAAGAAACGGATCGTGATCACAGGAGTGGGACTGACTGCCCCTAACGGCAACAACTTATCTGAATTCAGGCAGAGTCTCCTTTGCGGAAAATCCGGCATCAGAAAATTCGAGACCAGATACATTGGCGAAGTTCTGGCAGGCGCCTGCAATTTTGATGAACTGCGATATCAGAAGAAAAAAGAGCTGCGCCGCGGTACCCGCGCCGGCTCGATCTCCATCTACTGCGCCAATGAAGCTTTCAAAGACAGCAAACTGGATCTCAGCACCCTCGACACTTCCAGAATCGGTGTCTACATCGGAACCACAGAACACGGCAATGTGGAGACTGAAAACGAAATCTACAATCTTTCCCAATATAAATATGACCTTAATTTCTGGTCTCATCATCACAATCCACGGACTGTGGCCAACAACCCGGCTGGAGAAGTCACGATCAACCTGAAAATTACCGGCCCGCATTACTGCATCGGCGCAGCCTGCGCAGCAGGCAACCTGGGCCTGGTCCAGGGTTACCAGATGCTGCAGCTCGATGAGATCGAGATGGCTGTCGCAGGAGGTGTGTCGGAAAGCATCCATACATTCGGCATTTTCGCGAGCTTCAAGAATGAGATGGCACTCGGCTCACACCCTGATCCTGCTAAAGCTTCCAGACCATTTGATAAAGCCAGGAACGGCATTGTGGTCTCAGAAGGGGGTTGCCTCTTTATCCTCGAGACGCTAGAACACGCAAAAGCACGAGGCGCCAAAATCTACTGCGAAATCGCAGGCTATGGAGTAAACTCGGACGCCTTTGATTTCATCCAGCCCGACCACAGGCAGCAGGCCGTCTGCCTTAGAAATGCACTGAAAAAAGCCGGAATCCAGCCTGCGGACATTGATCTGATTAACACCCACGCCACCTCCACCCCGATCGGCGACATCGAGGAAATCAAGGCAGTCAGAGAAGTTTTCGGGATAGACTCCAAAGTTTACATCAACAACACCAAGAGTTTCATCGGTCACGCTATGGGCGCTGCAGGAGCGCTGGAACTGGCCGGAAATCTGCCGAGCTTCGAGGACAATGTAATCCACCCCACAATCAATGTGGAGAATCTGGATCCTGAATGCTTCATGCCCAACCTTGTAATGAATAAAAGCTTGAAAGTTGATAAAATTGATTATATCCTGAATAGCAGTTTCGGGATGCTTGGAATAAATTCCAGCGTGATCGTAAAAAAATATAAAATATAATAGAACGGCTCGGAGGAGAATGTATGACACGACCACAGATCAGACAGGCGATACTCGATATCATTAAAGACCTTGCCGAAGACGCGGACCTGTCGAAGCTGAAGGACGATGTTCGCATCAGAGACCAGATTGAGCTGGACTCGATGGATTTTCTCGATATCATCATGGAACTGAGGAAGCGTTACGCAGTCCAGGTACCTGAAGATGACTACATGAAACTTTCCACATTGCAGGGCTGTGTAGATTACCTGGCTCCTAAACTCGCCAACAAATAATCTCTTGGCTTTGACCAATCCGGAAATCCTCCAGTTCACTTCAGGGAAGCCATTTGCGTTTATTGGTGATTCTGTTATTCCTGAACTGGACATCAGCTATGAAACATATGGCACTCTAAATTCTGCCCGTGATAACGCCATCCTGCTCTGTCATTTTTTCAGCGGAAATAAGCATGCTGCAGGGTTTTACCCCGGAGATAAAGCACCTGGCTGGTGGCACAATCTGATCGGTCCTGACAAGCCATTTGACACGAATCGATATTTTATAATCTCAAGCGACAGCCTTTGCTGCCTGCATGATTCGGACTTGATCAAAACCAGCGGTCCGCGTTCCATCAACCCATCAAGCGGTAAAATCTACGGACCTGATTTTCCGGTCACTTCAGTCAGGGATATGGTGAATGCACAGAAATTGCTGCTTGACTATCTGGGAGTCGGGAAGCTGCACGCAGTCGCCGGTCCCTCGATGGGCGGCATGCAGGCCCTGCAGTGGAGCCTGAGTTATCCGGAGATGGTGGAGCGGATAATCGCAGTGACCACTGGCCCGGGACTTGACGGATTCGCAAGATTTCTTCCCATGCGGCAAGGGATCGACTCAGTCCGGCTGGACCCGGAATTTCACGGCGGCCGATATTACGAGCATGGCACAAGGCCGCTGACAGGCCTGGCAAACGCTCTCGCAGCCCTCACACTTCTTGCCAGGCCACGCGGATGGGGCGGCAACTATCTGTCAGGTTATCAGGCATTCGAAGACGAATTGCTGAAAATAGCCAGGAGCAGGGCTCTGCAGTATGATGCCAACTGTTTTATCCAATTGTGCAGGACCAACATCGGATTCAACCTGTTTGAAGGTAATTCATCGCCTACTGATGCACTGAAAACCTCCAGAGCCCGGTATCTCCTGATAGCGGAAACCAATGATGTACTGTTTCCGATCGAGGAATCCCGTAAATTCGGAGAATTGCTTGCAAAACGAAACGATTCTGAATATCACGAATTTTCCTCTGCTGACGGCCATCTGGGTGGAGTGACGCATACGGTTCTGTTTGCCGAACAGATTAGAAAATTCCTATCGTAAGGTATAATCCCAACAGGCAATATCGAAAAACCTTGACGTTTGATCTTTCACGGCTACAATTTATTTAACAGGAGGGGGGAATGTCGATCTATACTATTAATACAGTCAAATTGATCGCAGCCTTCTGCCTGGGTTTTGCCCTGAACGCAGGTGCCACTCTGATCATCTCATCCCGCACAGGACAGGATTTTGACCTTTACAGAATCGAAGAAAACAGTTCTATCAGAATCAATCTGACAAAAACTCCTGAGATCGACGAACTTGAACCCAGCATTTCCCCGGATGGGACAAAGATTCTCTTCAGTGCCCGCATCAGGGCTGACATCTCATATGCAGATCCCCGCTGCTTCATCTGCCTGATGAACGTTGACGGAAGCGGCCTGCAGCGTCTTACGACTCCAGCCAATCACAGCTTTTCCGCTTCATTCTCTCCGGACGGGCAGTCTGTTGCCTTCGCAACCAATCTGGGAAGCGACAAACTGGATGAATTCGCTGTGCAGATAATGAATTCAGACGGAATCGAAAAGACCAGAATTTCAGAATATTCTCCTGCTACTCCCAGACCTGTTTTCAGTAAAGACGGCCAGAGAGTACTTTTTGATTTTCTCACCAGAAAGCTACCTGCACCAAGATACGACATCTGCTCAACCGACCTGCAGGGCGGGGATCTGAAGATCCTGACCTGCAATCTTCCTGATAATTACGGCCTGCTCAGCCAGCCTGCGCTCTCCCCTGACGGAACAAAACTCATCTTCATCCGGGAAAATTACTCGGCAGGCGAAGCCTGTTCCATAGTGCAGCTTTCCTTTTCGGATAAGAAATGCCTGGAACTTCATTCTTCGATCAATGTAATGGCCTGGCCGTCATATTCAAGAGACGGCAGATCGATTGTCTTTGAATCCTCAGGCCGGACTTTCATACTCAGTTCTGAAGGCGGCAAACCCAGGATGATAGAGTCAGACAGTTACGACATCAATCCTGCCTGGCGTAATGGAAAGTAAAAAATAAATATTTCAGATATTCCCTTTCACTTTTATCTTAACCCAACCTTTTATTGAATAAACAACCTTTTTCCCTTAAACTCATTTCATGTCGCCCGCTAATTACGACACCATCATCATCGGAGCCGGGATGTCAGGGCTCGCTGCAGGCATCCGCCTGGCCTACTATGGCAGAAAAGTGCTGATCCTGGAAAAACACACTGTACCCGGCGGTCTGAACTCTTATTTTGTGCGTAACAAAAGGGTGCTGGACGTGGGTCTGCACGCCATGACCAACTATGTACCTAAGAATGTGCGGTTGGCCCCGCTCAACAAGCTTCTGCGGCAGCTGAAATTGAAATGGGAAGATCTGGAACTGATTCCTCAGAATCATTCAGAAATCCGCTTTCCTGGAGTCTCGCTGCGCTTTTCCAATCAGATCGATCTTCTGAAACATGAAATCGCGGAAAAATTTCCAGCCCAGACTGTCGGCTTCAAAAAGCTTCTGGATTTCATTGAAAAATTCGATGCTCTTTCATTGACCAATACTTATTCATCCACCCGTACAGCGCTGTCGGATTTTTTCACAGACCCTCTGCTGCCCGAAATGATCCTCTGCCCGCTGATGTATTATGGCAGCGCCTGGGAGCATGACATGGACCTGTCCCAGTTTGCGATCATGTTCCGCTCGATTTTCCTGGAAGGTTTTGCCAGGCCGAAGAAGGGAGTGCTGACAGTGATCAATCTGCTGAAAAAGCAGTTTCTTGATCATGGAGGCGAACTAAGGCTCAGTGCCAATGTGGTAAAAATAATCGTTAAAGACAATAAAGCCGAGGGAGTGGAACTGGAATCCGGTGAAGAACTGACCGCTGCCTCGATTATTTCCACTGCCGGGTACTGCGAAACGATGAATCTGGCAGGCGGCACCCTCTATTCAGGAAAACCCGGAACCATGTCCTTCACAGAAGTCATCCTCTGTCTGTCCGAACCTCTTTCAGCACTAGGCCATACCAGCACGATCGTTTTTTATAATGACTCGGATAAATTCGAATACAGGAAGGCTGAAAGCCTCGTCTCCCTGAATAGTGGAGTGCTCTGTATACCGGACAATTTCGCCAGTCCTGACCCGAAGCCTGAGCCGATGCTTCGAGTGACCAATATGGCGTCCTTTGATCTATGGAAAAAACTCGGGAAAACTGGATATTACGCGGAAAAAAAGGCCTGGCTGGAAAAAATCATCGATAAGGCTTCCTCGATACTGCCGCTGAAAAAGGAAAATATCATCTTTACAGACATGTTTACTCCCCTTACTGTGGAACGATTCACCGGGCACATCAACGGAGCAGTCTATGGCAGCCCGGACAAGATCAGGAACGGAGAAACCGGGTTCAGGAATCTCTTCCTCGCAGGCACTGACCAGGGATTTCTGGGTATAGTCGGAGCCATGCTCTCAGGCGTATCCATGGCCAACCTGCATGTGCTGAAGGATAATGGCTGAAATATAAAATTAATAATAAACGGGCAGGTTTTGCAATTGAAGATTTTAGAATCTATAATAACAGTAGAACACCTTTCAGTTGATATTCCTGATGAGGTAACGCATCTCTGCTTCCCACTGTAAAGAAAAATAATATGGGTAGAAATACCGATCTGAGCTTAAAGATAAAAACTCTTACACACCTTAAGCCCGTTGAATATGAACATGAATTAGATAAACATGCACTTGTTGCATTGCAAAAGACCCCGGGATTGAATACTCTGATCCAGAAAATCAACCAGTCCGGCGTGGAAAAATTCTTTAAAGTCCAGTATACGGGCAGCAATCTCAAGGTTACGCCAAAATTCATCCCGAAAGCCTACCGGATTCTGGCTGCAGTCTGCGAGGTAATTTCTTTAAAAAACGTTCCTGATTTGTATATCCGTCAGGGTGATGATATCAATTCAATCACTATCGGTTCTGAAGCTCCGATCATCGTGATCAATCAGGGCTGCCTGGAAAAGTTGACAAACCTGGAATTAATGTTTCTGCTTGGGCATGAAGTCGGGCATATTAAAAGCCAGCACTGCGCTTATCATCAAATGGCCATGGCTTTTCCGATCATCAGCAATCTCCTCGGAAAGGCGACTCTAGGGGTAGGAGAATTCGTTTCCATGGGAATCAGGTCAGCCTTACTTGCCTGGCGGAGGAAATCAGAATTCACAGGCGACAGAGCGGGACTGCTGGCATGCCAGAGCATTGAAAGCGCCATCACTATCATGATGAAAATGGCCGGAGCTCCGGAATCGCATTACAATTCACTGGATCCACAGGATTTTCTGGACCAGACAGAGCATTTCGAAGGTCTCGGCGAAGATAATCTGGACCTGCTGGCGAAAGTTTTGTCTTCAGATGAAGAGAGTCACCCCTGGACAGTGACACGCTGTCATGAAATAAGCAAATGGGTTGATTCAGGAAATTACGACAGGGTAATCGAAAATCACTCAAAACCTGCACTCCAGAAGCAAAGCGAATCTGAACATGCTTCGAAGACAAGTGCAAAGTGCGGGAAGAGGGTAAGAGATTGAAAATAAAACAGAACTGGATAGAATATACTCTGCATTAACTGACTAAGGATTATATGTTATACCATACACCGGCTGAGCTCAAAAGCGAATACGACGTGGCAGTGATCGGCGGAGGCCTGGGAGGCCTGACTGCCGCGATCGTGCTTGCCAAAAAAATGGGGCGCAGGGTCGTGCTCTTGGAGCAGCATGACAAGCTGGGCGGACTGGCCACCTGGTTCAACCGGAAAGGCCATATTTTCGATGTCTCTCTTCACGGTTTCCCTGTAGGCATGATCAAGACCTGCAAACGTTACTGGAACGAAGAGATCGCCGCTTCCATAGTCCAGCTTTCCGAAATCCGCTTTGAAAACCCTCAGTTCTCTCTCTCCACTACTTTTGACGAACAGGATTTCACAAGTAAACTGGTCCATCAGTTCAAGCTCAATCCGGAAACTGTATCCGAATTTTTCAAAACAGCCCGCAGGATGGAATTCGTGGACGAACCTGATCTGACTGTGGCTCAATTGTTCGAGCGCTTTTTTCCGGGCAGGAACGATGTGGTACGGTTGCTGATGGAACCTATCACTTACGCCAATGGATCCACCCTCTCGGAACCTGCCCTGACTTACGGCATTGTCTTCTCCAACTTCATGAGCAAGGGAGTTTTCACCTTCCAGGGTGGAACTGATCTGCTGATTTCCAAGATGCAGAAAGAGCTGCTGGACAGCAAGGTGGATATTGCGCTCTGCAGCCTGGTGGATAAGATCAATCTGGCCTCAGGCAGGGTTCAGTCAGTGGAATCCTGCGGCCATCAGATCCGCTGCAGAAGCGTGATCTCCAATGGGAACATCCTGACTACAGTAAAAAAAATGGTCGGGGAACAGCATTTTTCAGATCAGTTCAGAAAAAATCTGTCTGGAGTCAGGCTCAATAATTCCTCCTGCCAGGTATACATGGGTGTCAGAAGTGGAGAGAAAATCCCGGAAATCGGAGATCTGATTTTCTGTTCAGAAGAGCCTGAATTCATACCTGAAAAACTGCTGGCTTTTGACACCAGCAGCCGCACTTTCTCCCTTTACTACCCGAAAACCCGTCCCGGAACGAACCGTTATTCCATAGTGGCTTCCAGCAACGCAAAATTTGAAGACTGGACTGCATTGAGCGATCTTGAATACAGCGCTGCCAAGAAAAACCTCTGCGAAATCACGCTGAAAACACTTGAAAAATTCATCCCGGGCGTGAGGTCTAAAATCGATTACATCGAAGCAGCCACTCCCCGCACTTTCCACCGCTATACCCTGCATGAACAGGGCGCTTCTTTCGGCACTAAATTCGAGGGCCTGAAGATCAGCATGGGGCTCGAGCGGGAAATCGGAGGGCTGTTCCACACAGGCTCGGTCGGCATCATCATGTCAGGCTGGCTGGGAGCCGCTAATTATGGGGTGATTGTAGCAAATAATGCAGATAAATATCTTAAAAAATAAAGCGGGGATAATACATGATCTTTGATTTTTCAGGACAGCTGGTGATTGTGACAGGCGGGACCAGGGGCATCGGCCGGGCGATTTCAGATGCGTTTCTCGCATCAGGCGCCCGGGTGATCGCAACATATGGCAGGGACGGCAAGGCAGCCGGGGAATTCAGCAAAGCCAATCCATCGGGCCGTCTGTCAACCGTTAAATGCGATGTCTCTTCATATTCTGAAGTCGAAGCTTTTTTCCGCTCCCTGGAAGAAAAAGGGGATTCCGTGTCAGTGCTGGTCAACAACGCAGGCATCAGACGGGACTCGATCGTGGGGATGATGAAGCAGGACGACTGGAAATCAGTGGTCGACACCAATTTGAGCGGGACTTTCCATATGTGCAAATTCGGGGTACTGAACATGATGCGTCAGCGTTACGGCCGCATCATCAATCTCACTTCCGCAGGCCGCGAAGCCGGGTTTGAGGGGCAGGCCAACTATTCAGCAACCAAAGCCGGGATAGTGGGATTCACCAAGAGCCTTTCCAAGGAAGTGGCCAGACGTAAAATCACAGTAAACTGCGTTTCTCCAGGATTCATCGAAACCGAGCTGATCAAGGATCTGCCGGCAGATCAGGTGGCGGAATATCAGAAATTGATCCCGCTGAAACGCTTCGGCAAAGCCGAGGAAGTGGCTCCTGTGGTGCTTTTCCTTGCTTCCAAAGAAGCAGGCTATATCACGGGCTCAATCTATGACGTTAACGGTGGTCTATGAAACAGGTGACTGACATTCTGCCACATCGCCCTCCCTTCCTCTTCATCGATGAAATCGTGTCGGCTACAGACACGTTTATTCTAGCAAAGCGTAAAATCAGAGCAGACGAGTTCTTTTTTCAGGGCCATTACCCGGGCAATCCGGTCCTGCCGGGTGTCCTGCTCTGTGAAGCCATGTTCCAGGCCGGGGCAGCACTGCTCGCTCTCAAGCTTCCTGAAATGCCCGAGGGGATCCCTGCTGTGACAAGAGTCAATAATGTCAAATTCAAAAAGCTTGTCCGTCCGGGGGATGAACTGCAGATCGAAGCGCAATTCCTGGAAAAAATAGCCAATGCCTATCTGTTCAAGGGTAAAATCAGGGTAGGCGAAACCATCGCTGCAGCCTGCGATTTCACCTGCACGGTTGTGGATGAAAAAGATAAATTGTAAGGGCGGAGCATGCTCCGCCCATACGAAGGATCTGATCAAATGGCAATGTCTAGGGAGGAAAATTGAATTCTCCGAAAGATTTTCTGGGTGTTTCCGGCAAAAAATATCTGATCTTCGGTCTGGCCAACAAAAAGAGCGTGGCCTATTTCATCGCCAGGAATCTGCAGGAATCAGGCGCTGTTCCTATCTTTTCAGTGCAGACAGAAGAGCAGCTCCGGCAGGTGGAAAAATTGTTCCCTGGCTGCAGCTCGAAAATCTGTGACCTCAGGGATCCGGAAAATCTTTGCCGTCTCAAATCTTCAATGCCCGCTAAAACGATACTGGACGGCATAGTGCATTCAGTGGCCTTCGCCAACTATGTGCCTGGCAGGAAATTTCTCGAAACTTCCAGGGAAGATTTTCTGAGCTCTACAGCGATTTCCTGTTTTTCGCTGGTGGAAATCAGCCATGTTTTCAAAGACATGCTGGCTAAAGATGCCTCAGTGGTGACGATCTCCATTTCCACTACCCGCATGGCTGCGGAAAATTACGGCTATATGGCTCCCATCAAGGCAGCCCTTGAATCATGCCTCTGTTTCCTTGCCAAATCATTCAGCGAATTTTCAGAGGTTCGCTTCAACGCAGTCTGTGCCGGGCTTCTGAAAACCTCGTCTTCAGCCGGGATCCCCGGCTATGTCGACAGCTATCTGTTCGCTGAGCAGGCTATACTCAGAAAGAAAAACCTGGAAACTCAGGAAGTAGCTGATGCAGCCGTTTTCCTGCTCAGCAGGCGCAGTTCAGGCATCAATGCCCAGAAAATCATTGTGGACGCAGGAATGGAAACGAATTATTTCGATAAAAAGATAGTGGAAAAAGTAGTCAAGTAAAGGAAAGTCCCACTCTTAATCCCACTCAGATGAAACTGTGTTTCATCTTCGGGGATAAGGAGCTGTAACAAAATCCTCGTTGTAACTCGGATTTTTAACAGCTCCTAAAACTTCTGGGTAATAGCAATGCTCATTGTCTGGCTGTCTTCTATGAAATTGATATCAGTGTTGAAGATGTTGGCGAAATAGTTTGAGGAGTCCTGGATCTGGTTTTTCATCTTCCTGTATGACATTTCAATGCCGAAAGACTCCTTGCTCTGATAGAACAGCGAGACACCTGAACATTTCTTTTTTTCAGCGAGAGTAACTTTGAAATCCTGCCAGTTGGCATCCAGTTTCAGGAACAAGGTGTTGTAAATGTGAAAATCGTCGCTGGCGCCGTCATGCATGGAAGTGCGGCGGTGCATGTTCTCAAAACCGCCATATAATGTGCAGATCTTACAATCATAGGAAACATAACCTCTATAATAGTTATCCTCGATCTGCATCAAAAGATCCATGAAAGTCACTGGAACTGGAGCGATGCCGTATTTCAGAGAATACACAATATTGATATATTTACGATCTTCAGAATAATAATCGAAATACGCCCCGATCTTCTGTTTTCCGATTTCACCCATTTTAAAGGTGAATCCAAACAGGTTGTCCCTGCGGTCCCGGTCCGGATGCAGCGGAGGCTTGTATCCGAACGGGAACATCAGGTTGTATTGCGAAGATGTCAGATAAGTGGTCAATTGATTATTGAGATACTGGTTGTAGCCCTGAACAAATATGCTGTTCTGATTCAGGTCATAGGAATTGTTCCCTGCGTTCCTGCCTATGTACATGAAAAAATTGTCTAAAAGCGAGTAACTGAGCACGATCTTTTTGTACTGATCATCAACGTGTGCGATGGTGATGTCATCAGCCTGGTTCTTGATGCTTCCGCTTCCATTCTCATAGATCAGATACAGATTCAGATTTTTACGCTGCGGCATCTTGGTGCCTGGAAAATAAAACTGCTGGGGATCGAACATCTGATCCGGAGTTGTGAGATAGATCACATTGGCATTCAGGAGGAAGCAGAAAGCGAGGGACATAAGAATAATATTTTTCCGCATTTTACCCCCTTACCAGCCCTTGACCAGGCCATGCGTGGTTGAGATCGTTGTCAGCATCGGTGCGATCCTGTCCCATTCCGGTTTGGCGCTCTTCGGCACATAGATCACATCGCCAGGCTCAATCTTCATGTTAAACTCAAGCTTTCCTTCACGGATGATCTTTTCCGCATTCACGATGTAAATATCAGGATCTGTTTTGCCTTCTTTTTTCCGGACAATAGAAATCCTCCGCATCATGGCTTTATCTGTTTCAGAACCGGCCAAAGCAATTGCTTCCAGCAATGTAAGCCCGTCTTTCATCGGAAAAACTCCGGGTTTAATCACTTCCCCCAGGATATAGAACTGATTTTTAGTGCCTTGGGGAACATAGATCACATCCCCAGGCCCCAGTTCCAGATTCTTGGTCATGTCGCCCTTGACGAGCAGTGAATACAAATCCAGCCTCAACAGCTCACTGCTGTCGGCTTTTTTTAAGTAAGCTTCTGAAAGAGAGGCTGTATCCTTCGGCCCTTCGGCCATGGAAATCGCGTGCATCACGGTAGGTTCACTCTTCAACACATAAAGCCCCGGCTTTCCTACTTCCCCAAGCACAGCGACTTTGAAGCTGTTGTATGCTTCGATTACCACCGACACCATGGGGTTCTTATAATACTTGCTCAAGAGTTGAGTCATTTTCAAGCGCACTTCTTCCCTGGAAAGCCCCAGTACCTGCACATTTCCGATCAGGGGATATGAAATATATCCGTCAGGTCCGACTGGAACTGAGACAGTAAGTTCTGAATGCCTGTCAACAAAAATCCTCAGCTGATCCTCAACACCCACGCGATATTTCTCTTCAGAAGGAACTACTGATCCCAAAAGGGTTACTGTGTATAACAAGAGCAATGCGGCAAGTATTTTACCGGCCATGTTCAAACCTCTAGTTTTTTTTATGATATCGGCCTGAGTATCGAAAAATTAAGATCCCTGCAGAATCAAGCCATTTATTCTTGCCGGGCCGGAGAGTATAATTTAGAGAATGAAACATCAAGGCTGCCTGAAAAAGGGATATACCCTGTACCTTGTGGCCGTCCTCCTGGGAAGCGCCCTGCTTGTACTAATGTACATATCCAATCTGAGAAGCCAGCTGACGTTCCAGAATACCCATTTTCTCCATAACAGGCAGGCATATTACTTTCTCAGGGCTTCAGGCAACCTGATTTTCAGGGAAATCGCGAAAGCCGCCAATGACAGGGACAGCGAACTTTTCGCCTCCCTGCGCCAGACCGACAATTTCGAAATGAACCTGAAATTGTCGGCTGAAGGTTCTGCTTCGCTTCGGCAGATAGCAGAATACAGCGGTTGTTCATACCCGGAAAACATCCTGTCTGTGACTGATGTCAAAAAAATTCAGAATAAAGTTTACTCGGACAGCAGAGAAAAAAGCGGTCTGATTTCATTGTCCCTCTCGACTATTGTCGGAGGCACTCAGTTCTCCCTGCATTCTTCGAAAAGATTCCAGCTGATCAACGATCTTCCTCCAGTCGTCAATTTTTTCTCTGTTTTCAGCCGGAGAGGATTCAACGGCAACATCAACTGCTGCAGCGACCCGAAGCGCACCGTGACTCTGAACAACAATTCAGGAATGCAATATTTTGGAGTCCAGAAACACATACTGAACCTTTCTGCAGGACTGGAGGAGTTTTTACTGCCTGAGCGGAAAATCAAACTTGCTCCCGACGGCAGGAGCGCTCTGGTCACCGAGTATTTCTGTTTTTCCCAATCCTATGCGAAGTACGCCGGGGAAAATCTTAATTCAGCTGTACTCTGCATCTTCGGAAGCAACGGCTGTCCATCCAAAACACAGACCCTGGGCTATGTTTCCTTCAACTGCCTGAGCGTGACTGCTGATTTCGCCGTTTCTGACCGGAAACTGGGAGATTTCACGATCATTTCCGGGGACACCAGCGAATTGAAACCGCAGATTCATTCCCTGCCTGCGTCCATGGAGAATATTTTCCACCCGCAGGCCTTCTATGACAGGGAGCGGGACATGCTTCAGGTGATCGCGCCAGACAGAACGCTTTTCTGGCGCGGAGAAGCCCATCAGTTTCCATTGATTGAGGCTCTGGTTTCCAAGACCACCTATCACGCCAGGTCCCAGGAGCAATTACACAATTTTCAGAGCAATTTTCTTGATCATTCGCAGCTCGATCTCTCAGGCAATGTGGTATTGTTTGACGGAAATCTGACCCTGAAGAATGTCAGGAGCAAATCCCCTGGAATTCTGATCTGTACCGGGGACGCAGTGCTCGGAAACATCAGCTCTAGTGCACCTCTGACAATCGCCTGCCTCGGGAACACGGTCTCACTGGAGGGGCCAGTCGATGCATACCTTTGTCTGGCGGGTCCCTCGGTCAAGGTCAGGAGCCGCAGGATAGAAATCCAGGGAGGGCTTTTCGCGGACAATATCTTCCCTGACGATTACAGCTGTGGCGGCAGTATTACATATAACAACGCTTTCAGGGAATATTTTTCCCAGGAAAATTACAGTCTGGTGCTGGCCGGTAATTTTCAGGAGCTGAAATTTGAAAACCGTTAAAGGGATCACCTATCTGGAAATCATCATGAGCATAGCCATTTTTTCCGTACTCGCTTTAGCTTATCTGGACCTCTCACGGCAGACGAATCTCAGAGGGCATCTGCTTTCCAGAAGCAACGAAGCTCTGTTCCTGTGCCTCAATGCCCTTGAAGTTTTAGATGGGTCAGCACTTCCGGATACAGGGAAATTCGTGAAATTTTCCGAACTGCACCTTCAGGCCCCGAAGGAAGGTGTGGACAGCATCATGGTGAGGGTGGAAAACCACGCCCCTCTTCAATACGTATATCTGGAATGCCCGCTCCAGAAAACCTTGAGATTCTGCCTGATCAAGGAGCTGAAATGAAACGTGGATTCACCATCCTGGAAACAATGCTGAGCCTGTCTCTGCTGAGCCTGGTCCTGCTGCTGGTCTTCAGTATCGGAAAAAACGCCAGCAGCACATTTTCGGCTGGTTTGTCGGATGCCAACAACCTGGAACAGGACGAAGACATGCTCCTTTATCTGAAACCTATCTTCGATAACCTGCGCCTGATAAAATGGGAACCTGTAAACAACCGGATTTTCCTCGCCACTTCATCTGAAACAGCTGAGGTCATACTGGAAGAGGGAAATCTGGTCCTGCGGAAGGGCTCAAAACTGCGAAACCTCTCCCGCAATAAAATCACAGGGTTCAGTTTCAGCTTCGACGGCAGGATCGCAATGCTGGAGCTGTCGTCTGCCGGAAAGAAAAAATCGTATTTTTTTCATCCTGTCTGCTATCTGAACGATCCTGACGAAAAAATTTAAGATCGTGGTGAACATTGTTTGAGGACATCGGTACAAAAAAATACTTGCCAAGACAAAAGACCATGTTTAATATAATGAAGGTTAGTGACTTTTTCGAAAAAATTCGAATGGGAGGAATGAGATGGCGCACGTAATTTCCGATTCCTGCGTCACCTGTGGAAGCTGCAAGGATGTATGCCCGGTGGGAGCGATCGCAGAAGGAACTCCCAAGTACAAGATAGATCCCAATGTCTGCATTGACTGCGGCGCCTGCGTGGACACCTGCCCGGTCAGTGCGATTTCACCGGCATAAGCTATTTCTGCGGAGATGGTGGAACTGGTAGACACGTAGGTCTCAGGCACCTATGGTTAAGAGCCATGGGGGTTCAAGTCCCCCTCTCCGCACCACTATCAAAAAACCCGCAGCTGTAAGTTTTATTAAAAACTAACAGCTGCGGGTTTTTTGTTTGGCTTGATTTCACATGCAGCGAAAATCAGGATATTCGTGTAGGAACTATTATTCGTTGTTTCTATTTACCAGGGTGCTTTTCTGTCCACTCAGTCGCCATTTTCTGAGCTTCAGCGACCTGCTCTGCAGTCATCTTCATGGCAACTGTATCGCGATTTTTTCTCGCTTCCTGGTTACCTGAAGCAGCTGCCAGATTCCACCAGAAATGGGCCTTCACATAATCCTGGGGGACTCCCAATCCTGTCTCATAGGCTGCCCCGAGATTGAACTGCGAAGCAGCATCTCCGGATTCCGCCTCTTTCAGATTCTTCTGCAGAATCTGTCCGTAATCTTCAGGGGATTCTACAACTTCAACAAATTCAACCATGTCCTGGCTTTGAGCAATTTCAGCATCAGCTGCGTGATATTCCTTAAAATTTCCAGTGGTATCAGAGAATTTCCCGCAAAAATGTTCGTCTCCATTTTTTCCAGTTTTAGACAAATCCATAAACAGCCAGAACACCATGCAGGGAATAAATATCAAAAATCCCCGCACACCAAAAAAGAAACCAGTCAGCAAAAGACAGATTGAACCTAGCCAGAAAGTAAGATAAGAAGCTCTTACCCAATCCGTTCTTCTGGCAACAAAGAAAATAATAATTCTGGTCAAAAGAAATGTTGTCAGCAGCGCTCCAGTCAATGCTCCGATGATATATGCCATTTGTGTCTCCTGCCGGATTATTCACTTTCCCGGATGCTTTTCCTTCCAATCCTGTGCCATTCTGCCTGCTGCCTTCAACTGGTCTGGAGTCAGATTGTCTTCCAGGATATCCCGATTCAGAACCGAGTCTTTATATCCGGTCGCTGCCGCCAGATTCAGCCAGAAGTAAGCTTTCACCATGTCGATCTCGACTCCGCTGCCCTCGTAATACATGAGCCCTATCGCATACTGAGCTGCTGTGATGCTCTGTTCAGCGGCTTTTTCGTACCAGAGAGCAGCCTGCCCTGAATCCTCCTGCACGCCGTAGCCATTTTCATACATGACCGCGCATTTGAACTGGGCGCCTGAATGACCCTGGATGGCTGCTTTCAGGAACCACTGCATGGCCTGTTTGTAATCCTGTGGAACTCCCGCACTGCCGGTAAAGCATTCCAAACCAAGCTTATACTGACTTTCTGCAGACCATCCCGCATTTTCGATCAGAACTTCCCGCGTGTTTTTCTCTATCGTAAAATAGGGGCTGGAAATCGCCAGGAATAACAGTGCGGAAAAAAACTCGGTTTTCAAAGAGTTCCTCCAGTCTATATTTTAACACAAGAAAGACTTGCCTTCTTTAATGAACAAAAACATGATTCTGCCGATTGATGATTCATGAGCATGCTTAAAACAACTTTTTTAATACTCGCTGTTTTCCATGGAATTGCTTTCGCTTCTGCTGATAAAGATTTCAAAGCTTCAGTGATCGGAGTGATCAACGGCCACACCCTGATCGTGCAGACTGATTCGGCTCAGCTCAAAGTCAGGCTTTACGGGATCGCCTGCCCGGACCTCCGCCAGCCATATGGGTTGATGGCCTGCAAATATTCGGCAAGAGCCGTAAATGGTAAGCAGATTCAGGTAGTAGTCAAGAGCAGGGACGATAACGGAGTAATAGCGGGACGGGTTTATCTGGAAAAGAACAATGACGGCGACTGCCTGAATCGAGAACTGGTCAAACAGGGCCTGGCCTGGTGGAATCAGGTGGAATCACCTACTGAGCTTACGCTGAATAAACTGGAAAAGCTGGCCAGGGCTAAAAAAATCGGGCTCTGGCAGGACGATGACCCCTTGCCGCCGCATGCGTTCAAAGAAATCAAGAAACAGCAGAAAATGGCATCCAGAAAATCCCGGCTACGATCCGGAACCTGAACCGTCGGTTGAATTGTCCGGATTATCCGGCATTGGCGACACTGGTGCATCTTCGCTGGGAGTCGGCTCTGGTGTGAGTGAAGTGTTATTGTCGGACTGGACCTGATATTTTGTAACTTTGATCACTTTCTTCAATTCACCTGTGACCTGAACTTTCCTGCCGTTGAATATCATCAGTTCCTTGATCATCATATTATCTTCGACCAGATATTCGTCACCCTCGGTGACGATCTTGAGTTCATCCTTCTGGGTTCCGCTGTCGTCGTGGACAAATTTGACCGTCCCCACCAGGGTCATGGCACTTTTGACGGCAGGTCTAGGCTGTGCGCCATTGTCTTCGGATCTGAGCATCACAGCTCCGATAAAAATTACGCTGATCAGTAACAGAACTTTCAATCTGTCCACTGCGTCCTCCTTTAATTCTCAAAACGGCATTTCCAATTGACAGAATTATAATCCCAACCCGTGAATAAATAAAGCACTACTTCCCATAGTCATTAATTTCTAGTAGTATTTTGCTGCCTGAGCGGCGGCGAGATGGAATGCTGAAAAAAATTCTGACACTTTTTCTCGGATTTCTCTGCTCCCTGATTCTGCTGGAAGCAGTATTGTGGATCAGCGGGCTGTTTACAGTAAATTCCAGATCTGTTGCGCCGAGCGGGAACGATTTTCAGATTTTCTGCTGCGGAGATTCATTCACCTTTGGTTACGGTGTAACTCAGGGAAAAGACTATCCTTCCATGCTTCAAGAGATGTTAAATAAAGATATCCAGCTCAGAAAATTCACAGTCTCCAATCTTGGAGTGAGCGGAGGCAACACCAGAAAAGTCATGCAGCGCCTGGAATCTCAACTGCCGGCATCCCCTAAAATCATCCTGGTCCAGGCAGGGATGCGGAATTACTCAGATTTTTCCGGCTATCCGGAGAAGGGAAATCCAGTCTGGCAGCTGATCCGTTTTCTGAGCGACAATGCCAGAAGCATGAAACTTTTCCGCTCCCTGCTCCTGAATCTTCGGGATAAAACAAACGATCTCAGCTGGTTCCAGATCTGGAACTTTCTGATCGAGTCCCTGACCACGAAAGTGGAGTACCTTCACCCGCCCCTTTCCCGCCCGGGGGAAGGTGAAATACCCACTCAGCCCCATACTTCTGAAATTGTGGCAAATGATGATCCACTAAAGCAGGGACTGGAAGCGCTTGACTCAGGCAGACCGAGAACTGCAATCAAACTGTTCCGGGAAGCTATCCGGCTTCATCCGGGAAATACAGCCCCCTTGATTGGACTGGCGGAATCCTTTGATGCACTTTCCAGACCGGACCTCTGCCGCGAATGGCTGGAATCAGCGCTGAAACTTCCGGACAACGGCAACTCCTGCAACGCCCTGGGAGAATTCTACTATGATCAGAAAAAGTACTCCGCTGCTTTGACAATCCTCTCGGAGGGCATCAGCAGGCATCCTGATCACGCAATGCTCCACTATAATCTGGGGCGTGTCCATTCCAGGCTGAATGACCTGGCCAATACTATCAGATGCTTTGACCAGGCTCTGTCCCTGCACCTGTCTGATCCCGAATCGCTCGCCGACATCTATGTCCTGAAAGGATTGATCAAATCCCAGAGCCGCAATGCCGCTGAGCGGCAGGAGGCGGAAAAATATTTTCTGGACGCTGAAGCGCTGACTCCAGGCAGTGCCTATCTGCTGAACAGCATGGCTGAATACTATCAGAGGCAGGAAAATCTGGTTAAAGCAGGCGAATATTTTCGCAAGGCCGGCAACAGGCAGGCCCTGTCATGGATAAAGAGGCTGATCAGCCTGGAATTCGACAGACAGAAAATCGGGGACTGGCTCAGGACGGACTATCGTGAATTTATCTCTGAAGCCCAAAAACATGGCTCTGCAATCTTATTTCTGAACTACCCTGAGGATGAAATCAAAGAGATGCGGGAGGTTGCGGAGAAATTCGGGATCCCTTTGATCGATCTTAAGACTGGATTCGATGATTTATGGAAAAACGGAATGAACAGAGACGATTTTTTCCTGCCTGACGGCCATTGCAATGCAGAAGGCAACAGAGTGATGGCTGAAATAGTATTCGAAACATTGAAGAAATCGGGCTTGCTGGAACAGTAATCTGAAAGAGTGAGACAGCCTTTTTACAAAGAAATCCTGATGTTTCTCAGATGTGCCTTAGCTTCCTTAGGATCGTCCATTTCCTGTTCTGCTGTGATCAGGCAGCGCTCAGCTTCAGCAGGATTATCCCTCAGGTAGTCCCTTCCAAGCCTGTAATAAAGCCTGCCTCTCTGATCTCCAGGCTCAAGCCTCTGCAGCCTCGCTTCGGCTTCTGCATATCGCCCCGAGTTGATCAGGGCTTCCGTCAGTCTGACCCTGACAGAGTCAGGGTCAGATTGCTCAGCCAGTAATAAAAATTCCAGGGCTTCGCTGTCAAACCCATCCGACTGAGCGAGACATGCAGCGTAATGGGTAAACTCACCCCGCTCAATCCCTTCAGGCAGACTCCGGCAGAGTTGCAGGGCCAGCCCGTATCGGCCTTTCCTCAGAAAAAAATCAGCTTTCATTAAAACTTTTTCTCCGCAATCCGAGAGGACCAGGTCGATAATCTCAGGTTTTCCGCTGAAAATCTCGTCAATCTCAGAGAGTTGCAGATAATCAAAAAATGTGTCTTCTGCTACTGGGCAGGTCGGGCAGTTGGCTGAGAGACGAGCAAAATCCCGCCTGACGCTGGCCTCCCTTTTCTCAGAGGCTGTCTTAGAAAACCAGATCTCACTGAAAGTGTTTTGATCAAGGTTTCCAAGGCTGAAAGGCTCAAAGCAGCAGACTGTAACCTCACCGCTCGGTAAGATCAGCGCACTTTTAAACGGGAACGGGCAGGGATTTTTTCTCTGATGTTCCCAGGGAATAATTTTGCGGACTTTTGCCAGATCTTTCCCTTCCGCTATCTGCAAACGGTCCAGAGAGGCTATTTTCCAATCATCGTCCGGAATCTCCGGGAGAGCAGGACTGCCGCCCCTGATCAGCTTTTCCACCCAGAATTCCCAGAGTTTCCGGGTTGAACGGTCGAATTCCTTCTCATGGCAGATAGACAATGGACGCAGGTTGATGATATCGCAGCCCTCTTTCAGCACCGTGGTATAGGAAAGATTTTCCATCGGAAGCAGTGCATGTGAAAGAGAGAGCTGTTCGAGAAACCCGGACCAGTAATCTACGAAAGACCCGACTTCGTGAAAATTCCTGGGTTGAATCACGATCTGGAAAATGAAGTTCAAGTTAGAGGTACCTCGTTCAGTTCTCCTGATTACTAAATTACGGACATTTTCCTGAACCAGGTCAAAATCACCGTTTCGGCGGATTTTCCCATAAACAGAAGCTGAACTGGCATCCAGCGAAAAATCAATCACAACCCTCGTTTTCTGAGCCTGCATCTCAAGAATTCCAAGCAGAGATTCAGCTGATTCCCTATCAATCAGAGTGGCATTTGTATTGAGAAAAACCCAGTCGAAAATTCTGTTTTCCGTATTCTGCTCAAAAGCGTAAGAAAGCATCGATAAAAAGTCAGGCGCCAGGAAAATTTCTCCCACATTATAGAAATACAAGGCATTGGCATGGAGCCCGCTATCCAGCATGCTGTCGATGACAGAGCGGAACTGCTCAAGGCTGAAACAGTACTTTTTTAACTGCTGGAACTCGACTTCGCTCTGCACGCACATCACGCAGCGCAGGTTGCAGAAATCAGTGATCCCAAACTGGATGATGTCGAGCCTTTTCAATGCTTCCGGACGATTCATGACTATCTCTTAAAAAAAAAGAGGTGTCTGCACCTCTTTTTCACTAAAATATGATGGTTTTTTTTACTGTTCGGGATGTACATCCGTGATGAATACATCTTCATTGAAAGTGCCGATAAATCTGTCTTCCACCGGTTCAGTGGCAGTGAGATGGGTGAGGAGCACTGTATAATTGATCTTCACCACATAGGGAGTTCCTGAAGTGATCGGCTGGTTATCGTTGACATGCACATCGTTGACCACTGCAGTCACGGTCTTTGGATATCGATATTTGCCGTCGAAAACATGTCGATTCACTACATCCAGGTATCTGGCAATGCCCAGCACCAGCCCGCGGTCCTTGGCGGAATACTGCACAGGGGGTTTCAGACCAGGATCCTGGCAGTACACTAAGCCCGGCTCAAAGAAACCAATGCTGTCATCGCGGGTGTCGATTTTGAATCCGATTGCACCGCTCCCATCCAGAATCTTCATCAAGCCGCTGATGATTTCCCGGTCCTTGCTGCCGGCTTGCCCGAGCATGGCCTGCAGGAATTCATGAACTCTGCCAAGAAGTTGCGGCATCCGGTAAATCTGATCTCCTTCGGGTATAATCAGGCCGGTGGAATAGTCGTCTTTGTTGTTTGCATTGAACGTCTCACCCCTGGCGAGCAAGGGAAACATGAGACCTGCAACTAAAAGCAGTAAAAGAACCTTTTTCATTTTCACTCCAGTGAAAAGGTATCACCACTGCGCTCTGCCCACAATTCTCAGGATAAATTTATGAATACAAATTACTGAGTACTATACTTTATACATTCATTATATCGGTAAAAAGTCGAAAATCAAGAGTTTTCGCATGGATTTTATGGTTTGCTAGCTACGTCCCGTCAATACAAGCTTTTGCTTTAGACATATTGTAACATGGAAAATGTTGACAGGCTTTGGTTTACGGATAAAATTATATTATCAATCTCCCGGGAGGTATGATGAAGATCGTAGCCCTCATTTTGCTGGTTTTAGCTGCTGCCGGCTTCTGCCCGGCTCTTCAGGCAGATGAGATTCAGCCGGACGAACTTACCATGGACAGGGTTCAGACTCCGAATTTCAGCCTGACATACTATGATGATCCAAACAAGACATTCACGCTGAATGATAATCTGGGACAGAAAAATCACGTGTTCGTCTTTTTTGCCACCTGGTGCGGCGCCTGCCAGAAAGAACTGCCCCAGATCAATGCCATCCGCAACAAATACCCGACCTGCGATTTCACAGCCATCAATTACCGCGAAACCACGCAGCAGGTCACAGACTACTTCGGGTCTGCCAGTATCCAGCTCCCCTGCCTGCTGGACAAATCCGGCAGCGTTTTCAAGCAGTTCGGACTTGAGTACATTCCGGACATACTGGTAGTGAGCAAAACCGGCGAACAGCTGATGCTTGGTACAAAGTCTGTCGAAGAACTGGAAGCTCTTTTGGCAACCCTGAATTGAAGTTTTGACTTTCAACTGGTTTCATGGTATAATTTATTCAAGCAAGTATATAAGGAGGCATAAGTATGAAGAGTGTGTTGGTACTACTGATTCTTTTCGTGGCCTCACTGGCCATGGCCGGCACTCCAGTCACTGCCCAGGGGATTGTCTGTGGCGACTGCGACGGCGACAACTGCCCGGTTCCTCCGCCACCTGATGATGACCACGGCGGTGGATGCGACGGCGACAACTGCCCGCTTCCCAAGCTGACCGGTGACTGTGACGGCGACAATTGCCCGGTTCCTCCGCCACCTGATGATGATAACGGCGGTGGATGCGATGGCGATAACTGCCCGCTTCCTAAACTGACCGGTGACTGCGATGGCGACAACTGCCCGCTTCCTCCTCCACCTGATGATGATGACGGCGGATGCGACGGCGGCAACTGCCCGGTTCCCAAGTAACTTTTCGGAATGCTAAACCGAAAGGGCTCTAACCAGAGCCCTTTTTCATTTGGTAAATATTCATAAGATTTAATTGTTAAACTATTTTTAATTTCTTAATGTATCTCGTTAATATTTTATTAACATTATAATTTTATCGTGCTATAATAAAAAAGTCGATCAGATCTGTTTGGAGACAGGAACATGGAAAAACGACAGCGGGCTATAGTCATTCTTCTGTTATTGACCGGCATGGTTCTGACAGTATTTCACATCAAAATCAAGCAGCTGCCTGATGCAGGTGCAATGAAATCCGGGATCATGGACCAGCTGAATTCCTATGCCAGGCAGGGGCAATACTTCCCTGAAGCGCGGATCAGGCTTCTCAGCGGCGAATCGCTTGATATTACTGAAAGCATAGGCAAAAAGGTGATCATCATCAACTTTTTCGCCTCCTGGTGCCCTCCCTGCAAATCTGAACTGCCGGATTTCGAGAAATACTTCGAGAAACTCCGCGATAAACCTGTGCTTTTTATCGGCATCAGCCTGGACCAGGAAAAAGACAGGAAAGCCCTGGACAGTGTTCTGGCTGAGTCAGGAGTAACTTATCCTGTGGGTTTTCCGGAAATCCCGAGTATTGCTGAAAAAGTTAACGTAAAATCAATTCCAGTCACTGTCCTGATCAACATTCTGGGAAAAGTATCCAGCATGCACGTTGGAGCCATAAATCCCGAAACCCTGGGCAAAGAAATCGACGCAAATCTCAGGGGTCTGGAACGCGGTCTGGGCATCAGCCGAGACGATTACCTGACCAGACTGGCAAAACAGACTCTGGAAAACGGGGGGGAATGATGGAAACAATGGTCAGAACGGAAAAACTCTCTGTTTCCTATCGGACAGGAAAAAGCAAATACCTGAAAGCACTGTCAGATGTGGACCTGGCAGTGGAAAAAGGCGATTTTCTCGCGCTGCTCGGCCCCAACGGAGCAGGCAAGACTACAGCCATGCTCTGCATGCTGGGGCTGATCAAACCCACTACAGGCTCAGTCTCGCTGCTTGGTTCATCTCCATATCCGGGCGCTCCTGTTTTCGAGCGGGTGGCCTATCTTCCTGAAGAGCCTCTTTATCCGGAATTTCTTAACATCAGAGAAACTGTGACCTACTATTCAGGTCTCTATAAAAATGACTGCAACGAAAAGAAAATCCGGGAGCTGATCGGCAGAGTCGGCTTGACTGATTTTGAAAAGCTCAAAGTGGGCCAATGTTCAAAAGGCATGAAACAAAGACTCGGGATAGCGATCTGCCTGGCCAATGATCCCGAAGTTTACTTCCTGGATGAATTATCGCGAGGCCTGGACCCGATCATGCTGATGGATCTGCGGGATATCCTGCTGGAACTCTCTTCGGAAGGCAAAACCATTATCATGAATTCCCACATGCTGTCCGAAGTAGAACAGCTCTGCACAAAGGCGGTGATTATCAATAAAGGAAGAGTGATCAGGCAGGACACTCTGGATAATCTCATGTCTACAGACATCGAACGCTATACTGCTGAAATCGGAAGTTGTGAAGTCCCTGAGTTCGCAGAACTGGTTTCCAGAGTTCAGAACAGGCTGATTCTGGAATTCGAGACTTCCAGACTGCCTCAGATCGCCGAATACTGCCGCAGCAGAAATGTTGTGTTATACGAATGTCATCTGAAGAGACGCAGCCTGGAAGATGCATTTCGACAGGTACTCGGGGAGGATAAATGAAGCAGATCAGAGAACAGGTGATTTATGATCTCAGATATCTCCTCCGTTCCAGGGATACGATCAGCCTTGTGATTGCCATATTTGTGCTCATGCTGTTCATATACGGGACCCAGGTAAGGAGTGAGATTTCCAGCAGGGAAGGTCTGGAAAAACTGGCAGTGATTGAAAGTTACATCAATCTTCTTCCTTTCATGGTCGCTACTTTTTCATTGATGCTGCTGGTACGCGGCCAGGTGAATCAAAGCCTGCGCCTTGTCTTCACGCGCCCGGTGCAGCCGTCAATCTGGGTGCTTTCATTGTTTTTGGCCGTGGCTGCAGTGACGGGAATTTTGTTTCTGATAAATTTTCTGATCCTGGTTTTCAGCTCGCTTTATCTTGGTCTTGACCTTGGAATAGGCCTGCCTGCAGCCGAATTCTTACGTTTCATACTCGATCTTTCCAAAATTGCACTGCTTTTACTGGCTACACTCCTGATCGGCACCTATTCAGGGTTCGCCTGCTGGTTTTTCATTGGCGAACAGACATTTGTCCAGGGATATCTCTATGCCGGATACAAGGCTTCGATCTGGACCGGAATCCTCAAAGCTATCGCAGTAGGATTCAAATCAATTTTTGCCCTGCTTTATTATGCATTTCCTGACTGGAGCTACTTCACGGCAAAGCTCAAAATTCTGGAGAACGAGTTTGCTTTCGGCAACGGGGAAGTTCAGTTTTTTTTCACTGCACTGGCCTATCTGGCATGCCTGACTCTGTTCCTGTATTTGTTGTCAGTGCTGGTTCTTTCAAAGAAAATGGAGCAATCGGAGCTGTTGGGATGAAAAACTGGAGAAAAACATGCCTATAATCATCAGGCTCGACGTTGAATTAGCCAAAAAGAAGATGAAACTGACAGAACTTTCGGAAAAACTCGGGATCTCCATCGTGAACCTGTCCAATTTCAAGACAGGCAAAATCAAGGTTGTCAAGCTCTCAACTCTGGAAGGGATGTGCGAGGCCCTGCAGTGCCAGCCTGGCGACATCATTGAATACAAACCTGAAGAAAAAGGGCAGCCCTGAGCTGCCCTTGACTTGTCTTACTGTTAAAACGGTTACTTCACTTTGATCCAGATGCTGCCGTTGCTGCCAGGCACGCAGTTTCCGCTGACACCGTAACCTATGGATGTAAGCCCTTTATAACCGTCGCCCTTTGCGTTGACTCTTACCGTCAGATCTCGCTCCTCCCCCTGCGAGAGGTTGAGATCCCAAGAGCTCTGGCTGATTTCTAAATTTTCCGGCTGATAGATGTCAAACTTGAAATTCCCGGTGGAATCAGATCCGACATTGCTGAGTGTCAGCTTCAGTTCCAGGGATTTCCCAGCTTCGATCTCCCTCAGTTCACTCAGCTGAGTGACAACAATGAGTGGAGGAGTAGAGACAGAACCTGAGAAATAGCTGTTCAGCTGGCTTCCGAAATTCTGATAGGCGTTTTTGATAATTCCTGCCAGCTGCTCAAGCTTGTTCAGGATTTCCTTGTTGTCATACTTATGGGCTGCGAGGTAATCCTGGGCAATCAGTTCAGCAAAGAAATTTGCCCGGTTGAGGTCCTGATTCTGGATCTCGGTCAGCATCTCTTCCGCCCTGCTGTCTTGACCCTGTCGAATTTTCGAACCCAGGATCTGGGTGACGCTCTCTTCTGCCCTGTTCAGATCCGTGTCTGATTCCAGGAATGAAGGCAGGCAGAGCTTCATCTGAGCTGCATCCTGTTTCACTGCAGCATTTTTCACCCGTTCCAGCCGATCCAGATACTTGGAAATCAGGGTCTGAGCCGAACTGGCAAGCAGCGGAGCCAGCGAGTTCTCTTTATAAAGATATGGAGATTTCACCTTCTCAGGCATGCACTCCCTGTCCGGGAAAAAGCTTTTATTCACGGCTTGAACGGTAAAATCAGGAAGTTCTTTATAATAGCCACATCCCGAAGTGCCGATTGCATGAACCAGGAACCCGCCGCTCGCGACCTTACCCGCTATTGTGAGCACTTTGGAAATCACTGTCGGATCGATGGCGCTGGTGATAGCTGTCACATCGGATACGGCATTGGCGATACCTGATAACTGTCTATCCCTGTCGCAGGTGGAGAGAACACCGTCAACCCGCTTGTTCATAATGCCAAGTATCGAGCTGTCCCCTTCCCAGACCTTTGCCAGAGCGTCTTTCTGACTCAGGCTGAACTCCTTCTGATTGACCAGGTTCACACCCAGGTCCACATTATTCTGCGTCAGCGGGACATAGCCGATCACTGGAAGCGAGGAAAGCACATATTTTCCGATGGTCTTGACTGCCAGCTCCTTCATGAAGCCTGCCTCATATGGGCTTCCCTGCGGATCGATGTGCATCACCTTGAAAAAGACCTTCACCATCAGATCAGAGGCTATGGGGACAATGCTGCTGTATGGCGAAGGCAGGCTCTGGGAGCCGTAACTCACCACGCGCTGAAACAGCACGGTGATCTTCTCAATCAGCTTGAACTTGATTGTCTCAGCGTATGGACCGATCAGAGGAAGGTTGGTGGCACCATCAAGAGCAAGGCTTACAATATCAGTGCTGTGGGCGAAGAGAAGGATCAGGCGAAACAGGGAGAGTGTTGCGTCTTCGGCGAGCAGCAGGCTTTTGTCATAGCTCTGCTCCACAAAGTTCTCGCCCAGAGTCAGCCGTCTCAGCAGTTCCAGGTCTGATGCCTGCACACCCTGTGGCCCAAGTTGGGTCAGCTGAGCAAGATAAGCCTTGGCAGCTTCCTCGTTGTAATCCCTGAGAGCTAATCCGTTGGGGAATGGAATATGCGGGAAATGGAGGTTGATCTCAAGAAGCTGAAGCATCTGCTTGATCTGTCCTTCCAAGTATACCGGGTCTATCTTCAGATGGGTCAGCCCGTCGATGATTTCCTGTTTTTTGCTCACCAGGTAACCAAGATTATCATGAGAAGTGTCCTGCTCGTCGGATTTCAGCTGCGTCTGCGTCGTTTCCGGTTTTGTTGATTCCCTGAATATCCGTTCTCCGGCAACAGCAGTCACTGCTTCGATTCTGTCCAGGTACTGCAGATAGGAGTCTATATCCTGATGATTAAGCTTTTCCAGAGCCCTGGCCTGCAGTGATTTCAGCACATGCACATCATGGAGAGCGCTTTTGGGGGAAGTCAACAGTTCGGCCTTGTACTTGTAGGATAGCGAAGAACTGTCTGTGGTGTTGATCGGAATCAGGATCACTGTATCGAACAGAGTACCGTAATCATCGACCTGCACTGTCAGTTTATTGTCAGAGCCCAGGGTCAGTTTATCGATCTTGAGAGTGGATTCCAGATTCCTGGAATCGAATTTGACCAGATAAAGCTGGAAAGTCTTGCTGAAAAACCAGGAACTCCCATCGAAACTGAGCTTGAGAGTGTTTTGATTCTCCTTGGTCATGTCGATCGAGGTGACCGGCACAGTATATTCCTGGCTCAATGTGCCGTCTTCATAGCGGAAAACAAAGTTAAGCTGCTTGACTTCCTGCTTGGAAAGAATCTTGAAAGGCCCGAGATCTGCCTCGAATTTACCGCTTCTTGACTTGAGCGCAGTCTTGATCCGTCCGTCATCCAGTGTGGAATCCGGCGGCAGATACTCCGAAATCGGGGTCTGCCAGCCGTTGACTCCCCAGACCACAACGCCTGCCTTGTCGGAACGCACAGTGATCTTGTCGATCAGGGTCGGGAAAAGGGGCAGGAACGGCACATTGTATGAGAACTGCAGATAATCTGCGCTGAACTTGAGCACTTTGTCCGAAACCCAGTCGCCGGTGTCAGCAACATAAGTTTTAGTGGGGTGGAGCTTCATGCCCATCGTACTGTCGTATCCATAATCCGAACCCCTGCTGTTGATGATGTTGGCTACAGCCCAGTCTGCAAAAATCTTGGTCAGGTCTTCTGTCACCCCGATCTGGGCCAGTGTATCGCTGACGCTGTCCAGTCCGTGCTTCTGGTTGGCGACCAGCTTCAGGGTAAAATTCTCATAATCAGGGGAACTGAACTTGGAGGCCAGGTAATAATTCCAGAGATAGACTGCCCCATAGTTTTCCAGCATTACTTTTTTATCCCAGGCCGGAAGGGAGAGCTTGGGATTCAGGATATAGGCGAAGATCTGATTGGGATGTTCGTATCCACAGGTTTTCATGGCGAGCTGGGCGCAGGATTCGTTGAGCCAGACTTCTTCCCTGGGGTCCACGTTCCAGTGAATCATATGCTGGAATTCATGGGCAATCACCGAATAAGTCATTTTGCTGGAAGGAGTCGCAGGATTGGTGTCTATATAGAGCATTTCGCGTTCGTTGGAATATTCGAAGGTCTTGGTGGAATACTCGTTCATAGGAAAGTAATAGCCAGCCACGAAGCCGGGTGAAGTCTGGGGATCGTATCCATCCTTGATGTCCAGGAAAAACATGGTAACCCGCTCGTCAAAGTCTATGCCGGGATTCCATTCGCTGCCATAATACTTGTGGTCATTCGGATAGATGTTATTGTCAAATTCGGAAGAGAATCTGGTGATCGTCTGGTCAGAAACGGTCTGTCCTTCCTCCACATAAATATACGCATGGGCTGTTACAGCTCTCAGAGTGGCGTTGATCTTCTCGAACTGTTTGGTGGAGATGTTCATGGACCAGAACTGTTCTTTACCGCCGATCTGGGTCTTGATCGGCTTGTGCTGAAGCAGGGACAAATCCTCTTTGCCGTGCAGTTGGAAAAACTGGGCGGCTTCGGTCAGGAACATGTCTGTGCCATCAAGGTAATAAGGACCATTCTGCAGATTAGCCTGATCGAGCAGGGCAGCAGGCATGGCATAAGCTGAAATACAAAAGAAAACGAAAATAAATGCGGTTCTCATTCCTACCTCCGGTAACTTCCCCTGTTTTTTTAATGAGACCCGCAGTCCACGGTTTTTGCTGAAATTCATTATACAAAGCCGGAAGGGAATAGGCAAGCATTATTGATCTTTAACTGTCCAACGAATTCCATTCTACTGGCCGCTTTCGCAATTTTCAATGCTTCTTTGGCCAGGTAAAAGCTCAATAGATTGCATCAGTCAGGAAAAAATGTTCCTTCCGGATTGACAGTGACGATGGTGACTGGTACAATTCTCACAGGCCGTAGTAGACGCGGCATAGAGCTTCTCAGTACGAAAAATGTCTGTTTTCTCATATTCCACAGTGCCATTTTTTTGTATTTAGAAACTCTTGCCTTAAAAATATAGGAGGTGCTCTTTGACGCTATCTTACGCCATTTTAGCATTCGTCATCGGGATTGTCGTTGCATGCGCTTTGTACCCTGTAATCAACCACAAAAAGATCAAACAGGCAACACAGACCGCCCTGCAAATCAAAGCTGAAGCCGACAAAGATATCGATGTGCTGAAGCAGAAGGCCGACCTTGAGATCAAGGAATTAAGGATCAATGTAAGGAAGGACCTGGAAAGAAAATTCGAAAAAGAAACAAGGGACAAGAAAACCGAACTTTCCCGTCTGGAAACACGTATCATCCAGCGGGAAGAAAAATTGGATAAGCGTACTGAGGAACAGGAAAAGCTGGGCGTCACCCTGAAAGAACGCGATAACAAAATCAAGGAACGCGAACAGCAGACAGAAGAAGTCCTGGCAGCCTGGAAAAACAGGCTGGAAAAAATCGCGAATCTGTCCGCAGAACAGGCCAAGGATATTCTTCTGAAAGAAGTGGAAAAGGATCTGGAACTGGAAATAGCGGTCCGGATCAGGAAAGGTGAAGAGGAAATCAAGGACACGGCCGATAAAAAGGCCAAAGATATCGTTTCCATTGCCATCCAGAAAGTGGCGGTCGATCATGCCAACGACACCACTGTATCAGTGGTACCCCTCCCCAACGATGAAATGAAGGGAAGGATCATCGGCAGGGAAGGCCGCAACATCCGTACCCTGGAATCCCTGCTCGGAGTCAACATCATCATCGACGACACTCCTGAGGCAGTCGTCATTTCCGGCTTTAACAACATCCGCAGAGAAATAGCCCGCATCGTGCTGGAGCGCCTGGTGGCTGACGGCAGGATCCATCCAGCCAGAATTGAAGAAATGGTTCAGAAAGTTGAGAAGGAGATCGAGGAAAAGATCAAGGAAAAGGGAAATGAAGCCGCTGAATCAATGGGCGTGAAAGTATCCGCGGAGATCGTCAAAGCGCTGGGGCGGCTGCATTATCGTACCAGCTATGGCCAGAACGTGCTGGCCCATTCCCTGGAAGTCGCCACTCTCGCCGCAGCCATGGCTGCGGAGCTCAAATGCGACGTGACGCTTGCCAAGCGGGCCGGGCTGCTCCACGACATCGGCAAGGCCATTGACCATGAAATTGAAGGCACACATACCCAGCTGGGAGCGGAAATGGCAAAGAGGAACGGTGAAAAGGAGCCTGTGATCAATGCGATCCTCGCTCATCATGAGGAAGAAAAACCGCAGACCATAGAAGCAGTGCTCGTAGCCACTGCAGACGCCATCTCTGCAGCCAGATACGGAGCCAGGCATGAAAGCATCGAAGCCTATATTAAGCGGCTGCAGGAACTGGAAAATGTAGCCTCGAGCTTTCCTGGTGTCGACAAGACATACGCGATTCAGGCCGGCAGAGAACTCCGGGTGATCGTCAAACCCGAGGAGATCGATGACAATCTGACCTATAAGCTGGCCCGGGATATCTCAAAAAAAGTCGAGGAATCGCTGGAATACCCTGGTGAGATCAAGGTCGTAGTCGTCCGGGAAATCCGCTCGACGGAGTATGCGAGATAGTTGGAACAAAAGGCGCTGGACTGCGCTCGTTTTTCGGCGCCTTTAGGTTTATAAGATTGTAAGTTTATAAGTTGGAGGAAAACCTGCTAGAACTTACCAACTTATGAACTTACAAACCGCAAACCGCAATCCAGCAATATTATTTAGCAGGTAATTATCTAAAACATGCTTTACGTCATCCCAGTTTATAACGAGGAAGCATACCTTCCTGCATTTTTCTCGGAATTTCAGACAGTGTTCTCTGATCAGGACCGGGCAATTTTCGTGAACGACGGTTCCACTGACATGAGCGGGCGGCTGCTCAGCAATTTCGCAGCCGGCAGTACTTCAATCGAGATCCTGGAGCACAGGACGAATCTTGGACTTTCCTCTGCTCTGAAAAAGGGGCTGGCCCGGGCCCTCAACTATGCAGAATCACAATTTCCTGTGGTAACCCTGGATGCTGACGGACAGCACAACCTGAAAATGCTTCCGCAGTATATGGACAGGTTTAAAAAAAAAGACCTGGATGTACTGATCGTTTCCAGAGAATTTCAACTCTATCCGCTCTGGCAGAAAACCGGCAACCGGATTCTGAGCCTGATCGCCACTATCCTGCTCGGAGTAAAAATCCGCGATATCGAATCAGGCCTCAGGATCATGAATCGCCATGCTCTGGAACTGATCCTCAGCAACCTGGTAGGGATCCGTTACAGCATCGCCAGCGAAATAGTCTACATCTGCAATCTGCACGGAAAAAAATTCGAGAACATCGGCCGGAACAGGATCAATTTTTACAGGTCCAGGCCGCTGATCTCAGATTTCTGCATCAATTTCGGTCTGGGGATCTTTCATCTTGTAAAGGCCAGGCTGAAACATCACTTCACTTCAGGAGGTAGAATAAAATGATGAAACCATTTTTTTTCATAATCATGCTGCTCGCGACCTCGGCCTGGTGTTTCCCATATCAGAACGCCGAATGGCGGCTTTACGGAAAGATGATCCGCTACTGCTACCCTCAGGAAGCTTTAACTGACCTGACTTACTTCATCACCACCCAGAATCCCGGCGTCAAACGGCTCGGACTCACCAAGTTCAACCGGCAGAGTCCGAAAGGGGTTGTCTTTCTGGACGGTACAATCGAAGCAGGCATCACCGGCGAAATCGTGTTTTCCAGTTCCGAGATCCTGGACCTGACCTCTCTGGATTCGGCCCACGACATTCCGCATGACAAAAAAAGAAGGGCTGAGACAATTCAAAAATACAGGCTGGACGGATTCGTTGAGCTGGAACTCTCTGAAGCAGGGGAAATCACTCAGGAATATCTCTGGTTTGGAACCAATTACCGTTATATTTCCATCAAAAAATACCTGAAATGCATTCTCAAGATCTATGACCAGAAAGGCGAAATCGTCTTCTTTGATTTTGTCGATCCCGGTTATCAGAAAGACCTTTACTACGAGGTCAAGGAAACTTCTTCCTTTGACAGTCAGATGCTCAATTATGTGCAGCTCGAAAGCAAAGAATCATATTTCTCAGATAAATCCCGCGACAGCGATAAAAGCATCTGGGATAGTTCGGAAAAGTAATTTATCCTGCTCTTCTTCCGATATCATTTAAAACGGATTTGATATTTTCCGATAAGGAGCCCACCATGTTCTGTCCCAGATGCGAAATCAACTATCACCAGTCACTGGAAAAATGCGTTAACTGCGGTACAAAACTTTCTCCAGGCATCATCTGCATGGAATGCGGCACCAAGAATCGTGACACAGCCAGACTTTGCAATCTCTGTGGCAAGACCCTCACTTCAAAGCTCAAGGCAGTAGCTCCCAAAAAAGAGGAACCAGAGCAGAATGATGAATACATCAGAGTCTGCCCGAACAGCCACGCCAACGACATCCACAACATCTTCTGCTCATCCTGCGGAGAATTTCTCGAACTGCGCCGCAGCGACAATCTGCCCACCAGAAAGGCTTCATCCTTCAGCCTGGCCTTTAATTATCTGTCCAGCCTATTTTAGGATAAACGCGACCCATTCTTTGGTTTTCAAGTCGGATTCCTTCATGATTTCCTGATAAAGCTTTTGATAGACGCCGAGGTATTTCTGGAGAAACTTGGCTACCCAGAATGCCTGCTGCTTGGGAAGTTTGGTGAGAGTGGAGATCAGCTCTCTGATCATGATTTCGTCCGGCCGTCCATTGTATGTATTCAAAATCAGCATTTTTTCCTCATCAGTCCCGGACATGTAGACCTTGTAAACCACCTGGTTGATGCTGCCTTCCTTGATGGCTCCAAGATAGCCCACAGATTCCGCCTTGACCTTTTCCCGCTTGTCCCGGATCAGGATGTCCATCAGGAACTGATATTTTGCAGGATGCGGGGAATTCGCAAGGATCTTGATCATCCAGATGGCCTGATCTTCTGTGCTGCGGAAGAATTCTTCGCGCACGATCTTGAATTTTTCCAGCGTGGAGATTGAGGATAAGATTTCAGATATTTCCAGGGAAATTTCCGGAGGAGTGCGTCTCAGTGCCTTTAAAAAAGGCCGGATCAGGCAATTCAAATCCTGGGTCTTGATCAGCTCGCGGAATCGTCTGCGGAAATACTTGTCTCCTGAAATGTATTTCTGGATCGTGAGTTCCCAGGCTTCTTCAGAAGCGATCGAACATAACAGGTGCAAAGCCAGTGTGATCTCACGGTCCTGGCTGCTGGCTGTGAGGTATTCGGACAGGAACTGCTTGATCGTGTCGATCGGCAGCTTGCCTACGATGTAGGCGGCCCAGTACTCCAGATGAGGATTCTGCTCCCGCTCAAGGATGTACTTGACAAAAGTTTCCAGGCCGGTCCTTCCCATTTTCACGAGGACGTCGGCGGCCTCCCTGCGTACTGCCCAGTGCTTGTCAGCCAGCAGCGGCACAGTATGACGGATAATGTCCTTGTTTCTGATATTCAATGCCTGCTGTACGGCGAAAATCCGGCGTTTTTTGTCAGGGTGGGAAAGCAGGGGCAGATAAAGGTTGAGGTCCCAGTTGGCGAGCTCTGATAAAATGTGGATGCACCAGAAGCAGACGTTTTCCCGTAAGTCCAAGACCCCGAGCTGCACAGCCGGCAGGGCTATGGAACCCATCATCTGCAAGGCCTTGGCTGCTTCCTTGCGTACAATCCAGGCCCGGTCGTCCAGACAGTCGATCAGCAACGTCACTGACTCACTGGTTTTCACCTGTCCCAGGGCAGTGACGGCATAATGCCTGAGTTCAGAACCCTGATTCTGCACGATTTCCTTGAGAAAGGGCAGCGCCCGGTTTTCCATGATTTCCGAGAGCAGTATAATAATCCAGTATTGCTGTTCCGGGTGTTTTTTCCGGAAAGCTTTTTTCAAAAGAGGTACAATATCTTTACCTTTTTTTCTGAGTATCTCAGCGGCCTCGGCACGCAGCAGCCATTTTTTGTGATTCAGAATGTCGACCAGGAGCTGCTGACTGTCCGGGGTGTTGATTTCGTCCAGGCCCACCATTGCATAGTAACCATGTGTATCCGGGTTCTCAGAAAGCATTTTTTCGAGGAAGGGATAAAGATCCTTGCCCATGATATCCGCCAACACCTTGATCACCCAGTACTTCAGATCACGCCCCCGCCCTGAAAAGAGTTTTTTCAGGTGCGGCACTGCCGGTTTGCCGATGGCAATCATTGATTGAGCGCAGTTTTTTTTGATCAGCCAGTTGTCTTTCTTGAACAGGGCGATCAAAACCGGAATGGCCAGCTCAGGATCCGAAACCGCGGAAAGCTGAGTAGCCAGGAATGCGCAGATCTCTTCTTTCTCTTTCAGGGCAATTTCCGCAAGGAAATCCACTTCAGGCTTGCCCCCGCGGATCAGGGTTCTGATGGACCAGTACTTCTGATTTTCATCGGCTGTTGTATAAAGATTTTTCAGATAGGTGAGCGCAGGTTTTCCCAGGCCCACCAGTTCATCGCAGGCAATCTGGCATAATGAAAACTGCTGGTCGGAGAACAGGCTGTACAGAAAGGGAAGTGCAGCATCGTGCGAAAGTTTTGCTGCCTCCCGGATGCCATTCCTGGCTTCTTCGAGGCTGCCGTGCCTGATCAGTTCCTTTACGCTCTGGATCAGCTGGGAAATCATGATCCACCGAAAATTTTCAGTACCCAGTCGATCAGCTCCAGAGTAATCGCGGATTTTTTGGATTTTGCGATCTGGATCCTGCCGTTCTGGGAAAATTTCAGATTGCGGATACCCAGCGGAGTATTATAGACGCCGGTGAAATGTGTGATCTCAGCTTCGCGAAGCGGGAGGGAACCGAAATTGTAAACATCCTCAAGTTCGCCTGCCAGCGTTATCCTGTCCACTTCCGAATGGGGAATGTTTCTGAATTGAATGGACTTGATGACTGCAGCCTGTTCGAGGATTTCCCTCATTTTTTCCGGGTCTGCTTTCAGATAGCTGGTAGAGATGTTGACGAAAGGGCTGAGAATCTGCAGGGCCATTTTGGCGGGGGAACTTTTACCTGAAAACAGGATGTAGCCAGGCACAAAGAGAACCCTGGCAGTTTCCAGCACAGGGACTTCCAGCTTGCTCAACACTCCTTCCCTTAGAACTTCAATCATTTCTTTGAGGGGATAGGCGAAAATGGCCATGATTGCACCGAGATATTTCTCGATCTTGAAAAAACCGGGCTTCATTTTCTCCAGATCCGTGGAGAGTTCGTCCTTCTTCAGAATCATATACAGGTTTTCATGCGAAACGCTTTCGGACTTGTAAACCTGGAAGGTATAGTTGTAATTGGCGGCAATGATTTCCACTTTCGGGTTAGACATCTGAATTCTCCGTTCTGACTTCTTGTCAGAAATTCTACTAAAATTAACCACCGGCAGTCAATAAAAAGCTTGGATAAGTCTGCCTGAATTTGCCAAGCATCAGATTAACGAATAAACTTAATCCTATGGAAAGAATCACTTTCAGCATCATTGTACCTTCAGTCAGACCGGATCGCCTGGGGAGACTTCTCGGATCACTAAAGAATAAGCTGACTGAAGGCGATGAAATCCTGGTAATCGTAAGTTCAGCTTCTGCTTATGAAAACCTGACAACAGTGTACACGGAAGCCCGCTTCCTGTGCTGCACCAAACCGGGACCGGCCTGCGCCAGAAATGCAGCCATCAGGGTGGCGCGTGGTTCGCACCTGATTTTTCTGGACGATGACGCGATTGCATCAGAAAAGCTGCTGGGAACTTACCGCAGAGCTTATCAGGATCACCCGGAAGCAATGGGGATCGCGGGAAACATCAGGCACAAGGAAACCGGTGGAATTCTGGGGTGGTATTTCGCAGCACAGCCGTTCACCTGGAAACATTCAAGCCGTCTGTTCGTGTCATGCAACTTCTCTGTGCGCAATACAGGACTGACCTTTGATGAGCGTTTCGATTTTTCATGCGAAGACGTAGCCTTTTCGCTCAATTTCAGAAAAAAGGAAATCATTTTCCTGAAAGAGGCTTGGGTATACCATGATATCCCGGAGGACCTGATCGCTTTCTGCCTGAAATATTTCAGATACGGTCTGGGCAGGGCCAGATTCGCCCGCCTGTATGGCGGATTACCGAAAGTCAGGAAATTCCAGCTTCCATTTACACTTCAAATCTATTTCCGCAGATTTCCTCTGCCTGAATTTTTATTACTCTCAGCTCTGGAACTCCTGAAATATCTTAATTATTACTCAGGCTATCTGTATGATCTGCTGAAAAACCGCCCTTAATTGTCATCCTTGGGCTTGGGCGGCTGATTGCTGTATTTCTGGAGCCATTCCCGGTATTTTTTCTCATCAGCAAGTTCCTTGACATAGCGCTGCACACCCATTGCCGCCAGCCGTTCTTTGGCGTCCGGGATGCAGTTTCCATACTGTTCAATCACGTTTTCATAGGCATTTTGCGCCATGTAGTCGCTGTGCAGCTCCTCGTGGAACTTTCCAATAAAATACTGAAGGTCGTCCGCGAATTGTGAAACGTAGAAAAGAATGATCGCTCCGATGATGATTGAAACAAATCCCTTGACTTGATCCATGTTACCTCCTGATTTGACGGTTTCTGCTAAAAGTCAGGATTGACTTTATCGATGACTCTGAAAAGCTTGCCGAGCTTTTCCTGCCGCAGCCGCTGCTCTTCCAGACTCTGTTCATACTCAGGTATGTTCCGCAAAAGGTTTTCGCAGAACCTGGCACGCTTTTCCTGATCCATAAATCCCTGCTTGATCAGCTTGAGTTCTCCTGCGTCGAGGAAGATACCTCCGCATTCATAGCACTCGTCGATAGTCACATCCTTGTTGAACTGATATTTATGCCTCTTGAGCCCGATCTTGCAGTACGGACAACTGATCGGGCTGCGCTTCGTGTCGTCGGCAAGGGCCGCGCTCAAGGCTTTTTCCATTGCGGGCCCGCTGCCTTCGGCAGGTTCATCCAGCTTTCTCAGCTCCAGCATGTCGAACCAGATGCCTCCGCAATTCTGGCAGACGTCCACCTGGACTCCGCCAAAGTCTTCTGTTGTCATAGCCTTGGAACAGACCGGGCAATCCATAGTTCCTCCTTCACTTTATTCAAAAAAATAATTCTCCAGCTAAGATTTTACCATTTAGAATCACAATATTCACCTATTAACCAGCAAACGATATTTCCACACATATAAACTTACCAACCAACTAACTTACTAACTTCTTGCAGTAAACAAGCGATAAAAAAAATCAACTTAGATCTTTTCAGCCTTGAACGCCCATTTCCCTGCTTCCTTGATCCTGACTGTGATGAACTTTCCGAACATGCTCTCATCTCCGTCAAAAACGAGCACCCTGTTTTCAGAATCATGCCCGAACACCTGGCCGGGCCTCCCTGACCAGCGCTCGACCAGCACTCTGGTTTCAAGCCCCACCATCCCTGCATGAATCCCGGCTGTGATTAGATCCTGAGCTGCAATCAACCGCCGCAGCCGTTCTTTTCTGATGGCAAGAGGAATTTTTCCTTCCATCTTCTCTGCGGCAGTACCAGGCCGGTCGGAATAGTAAAAACTATAGAGGCCGTTGAATCGGAATCTCTCAACAGCTGAAAGCGTTCTTTCGAAATCGTCGTCAGTTTCTCCTGGAAAGCCCACAATGATATCAGTGGTGATGCACGCTCCCGGGACCTTCGCATGAATGTAATCCACGATTCCGGCATAGTGCTCCAGAGTATACTGTCTGTTCATCGCCGTCAGGATGCAGTCAGACCCGGACTGGAGAGGCAGGTGGAAATGGCGGCAGATTTTATCCGATTCTCTGATGAATTCGACAAGTTCCAGGGAAAAATCCCTGGGATGCGATGTCATGTATTTCACCCTGAAATCTCCGCCAATCGCATCTATCGCTCGCAGGAGTCCGACAAAATCCAGGGGTTCGGCAAGGCCTCTCCCGTAGGAATTGACGTTCTGCCCGAGCAGCACGAATTCACGGGCTCCGCCGGCTGCAAGCCTTTTAATCTCGTCCAGGATCTCCCCTGCCGGCCTGGAAACTTCCCTGCCCCTGGTGAATGGGACAATGCAGTATGAACAATAATTGTTGCAGCCCTTCATGATGGAAACCCAGTATCTGTAAGCATTCTTCTTCAGGTTGAATCTGTTGTCAGGGATAAAGGCCCGCTCCCTGTATTCGGAGACGACACGCTTTTTTCTCGCATCATCGATGATTTCAGCTACATCCCCGATATCCTGAGGCGTAAGCACAAAATCAAGATGCGGAATTTTTTTCAGCAGTTTGCGGCCGTATGCAGATGAGAGGCAGCCTGCACAGCCGATCAGGGCACCCCGGTCGCGCTTGTGCTTGAAGAGCGAATTAAGCTGGCCGACCGCCCGCTCTTCGGCGCTCTGCCTGACAATGCAGGTGTTGACAATGATCACATCCGCTGCGTCAGGGCTGTCTGTGATCTCAAATCCGGCAGCCACAAGGCGGCCGGTGATGTTTTCGCTGTCATGCTCGTTCATCTGGCAGCCGTAAGTGACGATATGAACCAATCCTCTGCCGGCCATTTATTTTTTTGATTTGTAGAAATTGAGGTAATCTTTGATGATTTCGTTGTCCGGTTCATATTTAAGGGCTTCATCGGTCGCGGAAATCGCCTTCACCAGATAGGTCTCGTCGTTTTTGATTTCCCAGAGCCTGTAATAAACAATGCCGAGATTCACGTAAGCGTTCACATAGTCTTTCTTGAAACCGATGGCTGTCTCGAAACTTTCAATCGCCCGCTCGAATTCGGACTGCTCTGTGAAAACCGTACCCATGCTGAGATAGGCATACGGCAGTTCTTTATTGATTTCCACGGCTTTTTTAAAGGAATCCAGGGATGAGACGTAATCCTCCAGGCTGAGATAGGCATCGCCGAGTCTCACAAGCGCATCCGTGTTTTTCGGATCGAGCTGGCAGGCGGTTTTCAGGGTATCCACGGCATCCTCGTACTGATGCACCTTCTGATACTCAACGCCGAGCAGATAATGGCCCTCGATGTTTTTGGAGTCCAGGCTGACACACTGGCGGAATTCAGCGATCGCCCTGGTCAGGTTGTTCAGCGCTGAAAAACATTTTCCCATCATCAGATGCGCGTTCACTGAATCAGGGCTCAGGCTTAGCGCCACCACCAGTTCGCTGACCGCGTCATTGTAAAACTGTTTTTCGAAAAGCATTTTCGCGCGGGCCATGTGGAAATCCAGCGAGTCATACTGGTACGGCTTGAGCTCCAGTTCCGAAACATACTGCCTCAGCTTGGACAGATATGGCAGATAACTTTTAGGAGCCTGATTTCCGGCTGTATCGATGGCTGTAAGAGCTTCGTTCTTGCTGAAAATCATGATGTGAGCATAGGCGAGCAGGTAATTGATGAACCAGAAGTCCGGATTCGCCTGTCTCGCTTTTTCCAGGAAATAGAAATGTCCGAAGGCATAGGTGTAGAGTTCCTTTTCCTGCCTGGCCGAGAGATTCACGAACCTCTCTTCGTCGATTTTCTGTTCAGCCATCAGCCCGTACATCATCCGTTCCCGCTTCACTCTGAATTCCATCCCCCGCGCCACAGCCGCGACTTCGCTTTCAGAGTCGAGCTTCCTGATCTCGGCAAGAACCTTCTCGGTTTCATCATAATCATGGGCAAGCAGCAGAAGGTTGGCAAGGCAGAGCCTGTTTTCCTGACTGTATTTCTGATACTCCACAGATTTGTTGAAACAGAAAGAAGCCAGTTCCTTGTCGTCCCTGACGAAATAAATCTCTCCGAGACGCTGATAAGCCGTACCAAATCCGGGCGACTTGGAGATCGCCATCTTGTAATAAGACTCGGCCACTTCCGTGCTTCCGAGCTCGAACGCCCGTTCGCCCAGTGTGAAATACTTCATTGATTCAGTGCAGACCGGGATCACTTCCTCAGCGAAAGTATCCACCTTGTTCCAGTCGAACTTGATGCCGATCGTCTTGCGGGCCGGGGAATCATCGTGATAAAGCTTCTTATAACCTTCCCAGCGCTTGGACTCGATTTCCTGGATCAGTATTCTGACCCGCTGGTCGTCAGGAGACAGTTCAAGGACTTTCTGGGCACTGTACATGGCTTTGTCCCACTGTTCCCGCTCCATCTGGTAAATCGTGTTGAAATAATAATTTTTGGCCTGCCACTGCTGCTCCAGCCTGGCGCGGATCCTGGCGCTGGCCTCGGCCTTATCGTCCTCTGTGTCGGCGAACAGGGGCAATCCGATGAACAGCAGGATAACCAGAAATATTTTCATTCCTTCATCCCCGATCTGGCAACGCCTTCGATGAACTGCTTCTGAGCCATGAAATAGCCGATGACCAGCGGCAGTGTACAGAATGTGGCCGCCGCGCTCAGGAGTTCCCAGGCTGTCCCGGAATCCTGCGAAAAATAAGCTAAGCCCACCTGGATCGTGCGCATCTCCTGGGAATTGGTGACCATCAGGGGCCAGAGGAAACTGTTCCAGCTGCCCAGAAAGTTGAAGATCCCGGCTGTGATCATCGGAGGCACGGAAAGTGGCAGGATGATCTGGAAAAAGAAACGCAATTTGGTGCAGCCGTCGATTTTGGCCGCATCATACAGGTCCTTTGGAAGCTGCATGAAAAACTGCCTGAGCAGGAAAATGGTAAAGACAGAACCCATCCAGGGCACGATCAGTGCGTTGAAAGTATCGATCCAGCCCAGTTTGGAGAGGACAATGTAATCCGGGATCAAAAGCGCCTGCTGGGGGATCATCATTGTGGAAAGTAGCAGCATGAAAATAGTGTTTTTCAGGGGGAATTCCATGAAAGTGAAAGCAAAGGCAGCGAGGGATCCCAGAAGTAACTGGCCCCCGGTAGTGGCGAGCGCAATGAAAAAAGTATTCAGAAAATAGCGGCCAAAGGGCTGCTTGGTGAAAGCTTCAGCGTAATTTCCCCACTGCATGGTGTCCGGCCAGAGTTTAGGCGGGAACTGCAGAACTTCCTGAGAGGTTTTGAGCGAAGTCGAGACCATCCAGTAAAAGGGCATCACCATGGCTATTGCGCCCAGCAGCAGGATCAGGTGGATCAGGAATTTCGAAGGACTCAGTTTTATGCGGCTCATGAATAGTGTACCTTCTTCTCCACAAAAAACTTCTGCAGAAGAGTCATGGTCAGGATGATCAGGAAGAGAATAAAGGCCAACGCTGAGGCGTAGCCGAATTTATACTGCCTGAAGGCATACTGGTAAAGGTAGAAAACAATCACTGTGGTGCTGCCCATGGGGCCGCCGTTGGGAGTCATCATATAGACCTGGGCGAATACCTGGAAAGAGGAAATTGTGGACATCACCAGCACAAAATAGGTGACAGGCGAGAGCAGCGGCCAGGTGACGTGCCGGAAGCGCTCCCAGGCATTGGCTCCGTCAATGCGGGCAGCTTCATACAGATACCCGGGCACGTTCTGCAGCCCTGCCAGAAAAATCACCACATTGTATCCCAGTCCTTTCCAGATGCTCATCATGATGATGGCCGGCATTGCGAAGCGCGGGTCCTGAAGCCAGTCCTGAGAGGGAAAACCCAGGAAACCTATCAAATAATTGAGAAGCCCATACTGCCCGTGATAGATCCATTTCCAGACAATCGCCACCGCGTTGATGGAGGTGATCACAGGGATAAAATAGAGTGTGCGGTAAAAGGAGAGCCCCTTGATTTTACTGTTGAGCAGAATTGCTATGAACAGGGCCAGCAGGATTCCGCCGGGTACGCTTCCCAGGGAAAAATATACCGTATGTTTGAGGGAAGAATAGAATTCATCGCTCTGCAGGATGGACCTGTAATTTGAAAGCCCGACGAATTTCGCAGGGCTCATCAGGTCCCATTCCTGAAGGCTGACAAAAGCTGCGAGAAAAATGGGCATCACATGAAAAAAAAGGATGATCGACACTGCCGGAAGAAGATAGAGGTAGGCATCCCACTCTTTGTTTTTCCAGACCTTGCTCATGGAAATTATTTTAATCCAAGCAGCCCGAAATGGCAAACAGGCTCATCCGGGAAAGCTTCCGCAGGAAGGCAGGATCATCCAGAAATTCCAGACAAAATGCAGCCAGAGCGGATAGACGATACTTTTTTTCCGCTGATAAAGGAGATTGACCAGAATCGAAAACAAAATGTAGAGCGCCAGTGTGAAAGCGAATCTGCCGCCATGATACAGGTAGAATTTGAAAAAATGTCCGGAGGCGAAAAAAACCACATTCAGGAGCATCACCCTTTTCTCGAATGCCATTCTGTGAATCAGCGTAAGGCCCTGATTCAGGATCATCATGAACAGGAAAAAGAGCAGGCTCGACACTATCATCTGCAGGTGGTTGTCAGGAAACAACGGCCTGAAGAAGGCAGCAAAAAAGAGCAGATAGATTTCAGAGAGAATCACAAACCGCCTGGGATATCCGCCGATGTTCGATAATTCGAAGAACAGATTGTAAAAGAAAAAGCGGAACACCAGTTCTTCGTAGAAAGGAGCGTATAAAAGCAGCAGATAATTAGCTCTGAAAATGTTTTCCAGGTTGAAAAAACCGAAAAAGACCCGGTGAAAGAAATTTCCGGGGTTAAGAGAACCTACCACACAGACATAGTTAATAAATGCCACTAAAGCGGAGAATAGAAAGAGGAAGAAAAAATCCCTGACTGTTCCGAGATCGGCCTTCTGGTCAAGATTCAAACGATATTCGGACTTTTCGCGGTAGCGGGTGAAAAAAATGTAAAGTATCAGTATATAGATGGAGTAGTGGAAGAGATTATAGAATTCCGCAGTCCTGAGGTGGGATAGGCAGAAGAACAAAATTACCTCACTGAATTTAGCTCAGCCTATTCTATCAGGCAGGCGGCAAAGACGAAACCGGAAATTGACCGATTCCTTGATTTGCGCTATAAAGTTAATCATGATCACAACAATCCATCTTTTTCTGCTGCAGGCTGCCCCGTTAATCCAGCTTGCCAGTCATCACCATGACGACAGCGATCCGGTAGTCTATGCTGCGATCGGTTTTTTCGCAGGCCTCTATTTTTTCTACAGCGGCTTCCAGAAACTCCGCCTCAAGCGTACCATCGAAAACACGCCTACCTCCAAGATCCGTTCCATGGCCATGGGGCTGGTGGAAGTGAACGGCAAGGCGCTGGGCAGGAAAAATCTTCTCTCCCCTATGCATCTGAAACCATGTGTCTACTTCCAGTGGAAGGTGGATCAGTGGGTCTCCAGTAAAAACGGGGGGCACTGGAGTCTGTTATCCAAAGGCGAGTCCAATGAAGCTTTCTTCATCGAAGACGACACAGCCAGAGCCATTGTCTTCCCTGAGGGAGCCACGATGAATCTGAAAACAGACTATTGCAGGGAATTCAGCTCCTTTTCCACCCTTCCGGCTGAATTGACAGCTTTCCTGAAACAGAAGCACATCAATTATGAATCCCTGTTCGGCGGGCACAGGCGGCTGCGCTTCACTGAAATTTTCATCGCCCCTAATGACGGGCTTTACATACTCGGCACAGCCGCTTTCTGGCAGAAAAAAGCCGATGCAGACAACCTGGACAACCCTGACCCGGATCTTGCAGCGCAAATGAAAAGCATGGCTCTGGAAGACAACAAATGCGTGGCCAGCATCAGAAAAGGCGAGCAGTGGTTTTACCTTTCTGATTCCAGTGAAAAGGATATTCTCAGTTCCCTGGGATGGTGGGCTCCGTTCGCCATCTTCGGCGGTCCTCTGCTCACCCTGGTATGCATGATTTACTTATTATTCCGCCTGGGTGTGAGGTGAGTCTGCTGTTGAAAAACCAGGTTAAAGACTTGAGTTTGGCAAATTTTTGTAGTGTACAGCCAAAGGTTGTTCGGAAAACTCGATTTGTGGCGGGTCCTGTCCTGGCATCTGAAGCTGTTGAAAAACCCTCCTGGTTTTGTTACAGCTTCGGACGCCTGGCCACCCCACAAGGGTTTCAGCGGTATGATCTGGAAAATTTGCCAAAGTCGAGTTAGAGATTTGATTTCCCTGATGTTATTATAATAATATATCAGAATAAAATTGCCTGAGAAGGAGGAACGTTGATAATCATCGGTTTAGCTGTCCTTTTCATCATGGTCATCTTCCTGATCGGGATCGTTGTCTATTTCATCTCCTTATACAACGGCCTGATCTCAGTGAAGAACAACATTAAAAAGAGCTGGGCCAATATCGACGTGCTGCTGAAGCAGCGGCACGACGAACTGACCAAGCTGATGCCGACAGTCGAAGCCTACATGAAGCATGAGCGCGAAGTGCTCCAGAGAGTGACAGAGGCCCGCACTGCATTCATGAACGCCAAAACAGTCGGGGACCAGGCCGGTGCCGACAATATGATGGCAGGCGCGCTGAAATCCATGTTCGCGGTCGCGGAAAATTATCCTGATCTCAAAGCTAATGCAAGCTTCCTGCAGTTCCAGGGAAGAATCTCTGAAATCGAGAATCAGATCGCGGACCGGAGAGAATTCTACAACGACAGCGTCAATTCCTATAATATCCGCATCGCTTCCATCCCTGACCTGCTGATCGCCAGGATGCTCGGCTACACTCCTGAAGAGATGTTCAAGGTCGCTGACACAGACAAGCAGGATGTGGAAGTAAAGTTCAACTTCAAGTAACAGATTTTAAATCAGTAAGCTAAATGGCCGCTTTTTTCCGCGGCCGTTTTTTTCTCGAATCAGTAATTAAAATCCTTTGAAGAGACACTTTCAAACTTGTTTGTAATGGGTTCTCAGATCCCCTCACGGAGCTCGGGGATCCTGTTCTGTAATTAAATTTCATCGCGAAACTCGAAATTTAATAACAGAACAGGACCACTCACCAAATCGCTTAATCTCCTGCTTGCAACTGTCGATAACCATATTAAAACACAGGGGATAGCCTATGAAAAAAATAATCATCTTTTTTGTCTTTTTCAATTTTGCCTGTGCCTTTGCAGAGCAGGTGGATGATGCCCTGCAGCAGATCGGATACAGCTATAAGGACGAGATCCTGAACAAGCAGAAACCGCCGGCAGACGACGAACAATATCCGGTTTCGTACTTTTCACGGCTGGCTGAACTCTCGCTGGGAGACGGAGGACTCTGCCTCTCGGGCTGCACAGGACTGATCGAACTTCCCACTGCCTTCATCGCCTCGCACGGTTACTGCAACGTGGCAGGCCACATGCTTTACTCGGACGGCGATTTCAATCTGCAGGGAGCGGCATATCAATCCAAAAAATGGGAATACATAGGTTCCCTTAACTACGGAGTCAGAAAAAACACTGAATGCGGAGTGAACTTCATTTCAGTGAACAATGACATAAGCAGCATTCCGGCAAATGTCAATTACTCCATCCGCAAGGAATTCGCCACATTCCACTTCAAGCTGGCGACTCCTTACAAGGGAAAAGCCGTCGCTTTCGGCGGGCAATACACGAATCTCAGCAATGAGGATCAGCTCCTGATGGATTACATGGACCTGGAAAAGATGAACGGCTATTACATCGCGATCTCGGATCAGGTCAGCCCCAGGCTGTTCACGAACTTTTCCCTGAAAAACACCTTCATCCGCAGCACAGACATCCCTCCGATCCACATCGAACGCCAGGATCTGGCAATCGCCGGAGCAGGACTGGAATACCGCCTGGGATATACTTCGCTGCTCGCTGAAGCCAAGCAGCTCTGGGGCAATTACATCAATGACGACAACAACCTGGCTTTCAACTGCGGGGCCAGATACCGCCATTCCAGGATCTCCCTGGATTTCGCAGCCTTGAATCTCTTCAACGGCTCAGATGCGATCTACTCGGGCGGAATGACGTATACGTTCTGAAAAATGCAGGGGCAGACCTCTGCCAGGAATCGGGATTTCAAAGGGTTGAGAGGAAAAAATGGCAAATAAATCCAGACTGAAGAAGCTCCTGTATGCGAGCCTGCTGCTGTTTGCAACCATGTTCCTGGGTTGCAAGGATGACGGGTCAGGCACCAGCGTGCCCTTCAGCCTGCTGCCTTATACGCCGCAGGGAAGCGACGGCAAAGCCAATCTGGCAGTCAAGGTCCGCTACCTCAGGTCTCAGACTTCTTACAATGGTTTCTGGTTTGGCGTTGGATATCATGACAACGGCAGCAATCATATTACTCCCATTGAAAATGTCCTGAGCTATGTCATAGAGTCAACGGAAGTTACAGGAGCGGAATCAATTTACTGGCATCCTAAAGCTCTGATCAGAGTCGATAATGACAAGCTGATCCAGAATAAATGGGCAGTCGAAGATTCGACACTCTTTAATACAAGTAATTACCTTGCAGGGATCAATGATCTTAACGTGGGGTTCCACAAACTGGAAATGTTCGTGCCTGGATTCAAGACTGAATCGATCGACATTCTGCTCCAGCCTGGGGAAAATCTGCTGGAATATCAGCCAAAAGTCCCGTCAGTGCGCACTCCTAACTACTATGCCTATATCAGTCGCCTGATAAGGTTTGATGACGATGCTCCTGAAAAAAGACTCAGGATATCTTCCCGCAGATTTCTGGACATGCCGGTCAAGGTCTATCTGGGCGATTTCGTGACCTGCAAAGATCCGATCGTAATTCCTCAGTCAATAATCGACAGTTCGGATAAAATAAGCACCATTAGTTATCCTGATCCGAATTCCATAAACGGTGGAGGAGAATTTCTCCTCACTCCTCCGGAAACCATGGATGTTTCATTTCAGAGCGTGGATAATCAGACTGCTTTTATCAACAGCCTGGAAATCCTGTCCCCTCTTTCCATAGTGCTGGACAAACTGCACAGCAATGCCAGGAACGCGCTCAATGAATGGGCCACAGCCTGTCCTGCTCTTTCATTCGTTGTGACTGATGATCCTGCAGTGGCAGACCTCTCCATTTACTGGACAAACAAGATCAATGTAGAGCCAACCTCTACGAGTTCCACGAGCGAAACTTCTACTGCCAGCCTGCTCGGCCTGACACTGGCTTCCAATCCAGCCAGTAACATGGCAGGCCTGTTTCTGCACAAGCCAGTGGTTCTGCTGACTGCAGTCGATCCTTACAATGGCAGAGGGCTGATCGACAACGCTGCCAGCGAATACCTGGCTCTGCACGAGATCGGCCACGCCCTGGGCCTGTGGGGACACAGCTACAATGAAGGGGATGTGATGTTCGGTTCGACTCTGAAGCTTCCGACTTATTCCCTGCCGCGGCCTGAGCTCTCTTCGTCAGACATCAATACAATCAATATTTTATATGAAGTTGCTCCGCTTTTTACCAATCTCCCGGCCAATGATTATATCAAAGCTGATACAGGAATGAATTTCTGGAACGAGTGCATACATTGAAAAGGGGCATGATTATGAAATTTGGATTTTTAATACTTTCTAATAGGGAGGCTCGATGAGAACCCGGATCAAGATACTGATGACTATCACGGCTGCCACGCTCTCGCTGATTTTTCTGATCGGCTGCCACAATGATAATACCTCAGTGCTCAACAGCATGGTGGCTGACAGGAATCTCGGCGCCACAGTCGGGGCCGTCGTTTTCACAGGAACCGTGACTGCCGCTGTCTCCAATGCTCCGGTCTGCAATGCGCTGGTGATCCTGACCGACGGCATCACAAAGCGCGAGACCAGATCCATTTACAACGGGTTTTATACATTCGAAGGGCCTCTGGCAGCCAAGACTTATACCCTGCGCGTGGAAGCCAGCGGGTTCAATCTCTATGAAAAATCCGTGCTCATCGATCAGACCGGCCAGTCCAATGTGATGCTGACTGAAACTTTCGGCCTGACCTCATCCAAGGCAGGATCAGTCAGCGGCTATACCCTGGACGGATTCGGCAAAGGCATTCCTGAGGTGAAGGTGACACTTGACGGCCAGACAGCCTATACCAATCCGAACGGCTTATACTTCTATGCCAATGTAACCTCTGGAAACCACACCCTGACTTTCTCTTTAGACGGCAAGACCTCGAAGAGCCTGCCTGTTTTCACCTATGGGACTGAGAGCTATGCCAATGCTACGCTTGTGATGGAAAACGACTATTCGGAAGTAGCGCTTCAGATTCTGGATGCCAACAACAGCAACCCTGTGGAAGGCGTGCAGGTGATCATCGAAGGGTCGGATGTAGTGATCGATTCATGGTACTCAGACAAGGACGGGATGGTCTACATGGCCAGCCTGGGGCCGAAAACCTACAACCTGCTGTTAAAAAAAGACGGCTATTACCAGAAATCCGACAGCCTGAATCTGACAGCTGCAGGCGGCGAAACTGTGAAAGTGATCCGGATCCAGCCTTATAAGGCCACTCTGGCCGGCCGCGTGACAGACCCGGCTACAGGACTCGGGCTGGAACAGACAGACATCACTGTCAAGGACGGCTCCACTACTACCAAGTCAGACTCGCAGGGCGATTTTCTGCTGATGAACATCCCGCCGGGTGAGCAGACTGTCCTTTTCCGGAAAACAAATTTCGAGACACTCAGCATGGACCTGAAATTCCTGCCCAAGGAAGACAAGACCAAGGTTGAGGTGAACATGGTGAACAACAATCCCTCATCCAAAGTGGAGGGCGAATTCTATACTTCCAGTGGCGGCAAATATGCCTATCTGACAGTGGACAAAACTCTGATCAGCCTCAAGCTCTTACGGATGGTCAAGCTTCCGGAAGGTACCAGCACCACTACCACAGGCGGCACCGGCACCGGAACTTCAGGCACGACCGGGACCCAGGAGACCTCAACCACCAAGGAAACCACCACTACCACTGCCGCAGGCCTGGATCTCTCCGAATACACGGAAGTACCGATCGATGTTTCCAGCAGATTCACACTGATCGGCTATCGCTTTACCGTGGACAGCCTGTTCTCAGGCATTTACAAGATCAAGTGCGAATACGTGGAAACTGTCGGCACTCCTGCCAGGGTCAATGGCGACTATCGCTATAACCAGTCAGGTACTGACTACTTCATCCTGGAAGAAGGAAAAACCATGACAGTGCCTGTAATCATGACCCGCTACACAGGCGGCACAAGTACAGGTGAGGTGACACAATGAGCAGAATCCGGAGTTCAATCAGCCTGCTGCTGTTCATCCTGCTGCTGGGCTGGGCCCAGGCAGCAATGGCGGCATTCACTATTGATGATATTACAGTGGAGACACCGATAGATGGCGCTATCTTCTATACAACAGAAGTCACAGCGCACATCACTGTGGATTGGTCTGGTGGCACAGGTGGCACCAGAAATGTAACTGCTTACGTCGGAGCAGCAGCACATACTCACACTTCATATAATTTCAGCACTTCATCAGGGACCCATTCTTTTGACATTACAGTGTCATGCGTAGGCGGGCTCAATCAAACAGTCCATGCCGATGTAGACGGGAGCGGATCAAAAGATTCTACTGATTTCTACACAGCACAAAAGATAAATATCAAATGGGCAGATGTGAGCAACTGTACAGTGACCAGTCCTGCCAATGGAGCAAACCTATACGCTACAGCGAATAATGTGGTCTGCAGCGTGACATATGATACTAATGGAGTAGCAGGAGTGACTGCTGAAGTCTACGCTTACATCGGCACACATGAAGCACATATCACACATACATTTTCCGGCACTTCAGGGACAGACTCAGGCATTACGATCCCCGTAAACTGCGTCACTGGTGTCAACCAGTATGTCAAGGTGCTGTGCAACGGGACATACAGCAATGCGACTGCGGTAAAAATCAACATTTATCCTGTGACCGACTGCCAGGTCTTTTCTCCGACTACTGGATCTACTTTTTATACCCAGGAAATTACAGTACAGGCCAGAGTGACGGTTTTCGAGGCCTGCACACGATCAGTGACCGCTCTTGTCGGAGCAAAATCCGGTGTGGTTTCGCACGTTTTCGCAGGTGCAGGGACCGAAACTTTTCCGATCCTGGTGAGCGCTTGCGCAGCAGGAACAGCCCAGGCAGTCAAAGTTACTGTCGACGGGCTTGATTCAACCGTGCTGCATGCTCCGGCACCGACCATCAATATTTATACAGTAGCCCCGACGAGTGTCACGATCAACAGTCCGACAAATAACGCGATTTTGTATACAACTGAAATCATTGTGACCTGCGAAGTGGATTCCCCTGGTCCGTTCTTAGATGCGACAGCTGAAGTCTTTGCCACTGTCGGGACAAAGTCAGGGTCTACTGTCTGCGTTTTTACCAGTGGGCATCAAATAGCTACTGTCGAAGTGCATAATTGCCTGACAGGTCCATCTCAGACAGTCTCTGCCACCTGCAAAGGCGTAAGTGCCACCACAAAAAAAATCACTATTTATGCAGTGACTGACTTCAAGATTTTAAAGCCTGATAATGGCTACCTGGCCCGTTCCAGTGAAGTCATACTGACAACAGAGATAACAATCAATGCGCCGGATACAGTCACAGTCGAAGCTCATGTAGGCACAAAAACCGCCTATGCTTCACGCACATTCGGCGCAGCCGGGACTTACACCTTTCCTGTCACAGTGGAAGGCTGCGTGGATGGAACGTCCCGTGCCTTTTATGCCTCTGCTGAAGCATTTTTAGACGATGAAGGCTGGACCATGGATATTGACGGCACTCCTCCTGAAGTCCAATCAATCGAAATAACCTATCTTGACCCTGATGAAAACACAGTAGTCACAATCCTTAATTCACCTTACGCCACCAATAACCTGGTAGGTCCTGTTGGCAAAGATCCAACTATGGAAATCCGGATTTCGTTCAAGGACGCGCTCCATCACGACGCAACGGAATCTGATTACCTCTGCGATCTGGGGACTCTGACCACAGCACCCCAGGGGATGCCGCTCGAGGGACCTACCGGAGGATGGTACGAAAAGTACTGGTACCCGGTTAATATTCCGGCCAACAAAATCGTTAACCAGAGGGTAACCATCAATGTCCCGGATGACTATGCCGGAGCAGATCCGCAGCACATATACACTACAGTCTTTTTCACCCTGATGGTGAACAGCACTGCGAAAGGCGTGAATCACATTGATGTCACATCCCCGACAGACGGTTATAAAACCCGTTCCACAGAAGTCACGGTGAACGGTTCAGTTACAGTCGACAGGGCAGCCACTTATGAAGTCATCGCTTATGTCGGAAGCTCGAGCGGCAAGATTTCTCAGCATTTTGACATCGGCGTGGACGCGGTTTCGATCCCTGTCCACTGCACAGACGGGAACAGCCAGGAAGTCAAGATCAGCGCCGGCGGTCATGATTCAGCAACAGACAATCCTATGGAATGGCAGCCGCATGTAGGTATCGACTCCTTAGCACCTGTGATCTCTTCGATCGAAGTACGCTGCATGGGTAAGAGATGGCAGATTACCAGCCCCTATCTGTCAGGCAACTCGGTGGGACCAGTGGCTGCTACAGGTACCATGGAGATCAGGGTCAGATTCAGGGACGACAATACAGATGAAACTTCCACAGGATACATCTGCGATCTTGGGTCTCTGACAATCGCACCGACCTCGCAGACAGACCAGGAAGCAGACTCCATTGTCAGATCCTGGTATCCGATCTCGATCGATCCCGGCAGAAGCTCTCCCCAGGCAGTGATCATCACTGTTTCAGATTATATTCCAGGGATCAAGCCTGAACGCCTTTCCTCTTCAGCCACTTTCACACTGCAGGTGGACAGCATCTCGCCTGTGGTAGATTCCATCACAATCTACAACGACGACTGGGGCTGGGACAATCAGTCCATGAGATCCTGGCCTCTGACAACGCCGACTACGCCGGCCTATCTCAAGGGCAAGAATTCCCCGCCATATGCACCGAATGGAGGCTCGCATTTCAGGATCCAGGTGTCTTTCACAGAAGACAATATCTCCCTTGACCAGAATGATTATTACCTGGACCTCCAAAACATCATAGTCAATGCTACTCATGAAGCTGCCGTTGTTCCACCGACTGTGGCCTCGACCAAAGGCACCATCATGTTTGACAACAACTTTCAGGTAGACACGGTCGGTGTTGCAGCAGGCAAGACCATTACACTCTATATCACTGACAAGGCAGGAAACGTCCTGGAAAAATCCTACTACAATATCATGATTGACGATACTGTACCTGATTTCAATTGTCTGGTATTCTCGAACACCACCAAGAGCCTGTCTTTCGACACTTCGGAACTGGCAGCCAGCCAATGGCCTGCCATTTACCTGCCTGCAGGCGACAATTTCCAGGTCACCTTTTATTATGACGATGCAGGCAACCAGAGCGCCATGACCGATTCAGACATCATACTGGACCTGGGAAACATTGGATCAGACAGTTCAAGTCCTAACACCATCTCCTCAGACTATATGGCCACTTTCACCAATAAAAAAGTATCAGTAGGAAGCCCGGACGCTAACAATGGAAGAATTCTAGTCAGGCTGATGGATGCTGCCGGAAATCATACAGTCACCCCTTATTCTTCAACCTGCGTCACAATTGATACCACTCCGCCTGTGATCAATGATGTAGTGGTCACGCCTGAACTGATCGGCCTGACTGCTAAAGCGATCATAGACGCCAAAAACCCGACCATAGTCGTTGATTCAGGATCGTATTTCAAGAAAAACACCACTTTTGAAGTCTGCGTGAATTACATTGAGAAAAATTCATACCTCTATGCTTCACCCAAGATCGGACCTGCACCATCCTATGACAGCTTTTTCAACCTGTCCAGCTCAATGGGCAATAAAACCGTGGAAGTACTCGCTTCAGACCCGGTTTCCCAGAAATGCAATGCCACTTTCGAAGTCAAAGGAGGCCTCCCTGCAGACGGAGATTATGAACTGACTTCAACAGTCACTGACAGGGCAGGCAATCAATGTGAAAGCACTTTTGTGATACACGTGGACTCAGTCAAACCAAAAATGACTTTCATGCCGACTTACTTTTTCAATCATCTGGACGGCTCGCTTCAGAAAGATCAGTCTCCAAATCCAAACCCTGTTACATATTTGTCAGGCCAGGATCCCATCCCCATGTATACAGGATTCACCCTGAATTTCGACGAGCCTGTATTCATAGGGAGCGGTACGCAGACCAATGCCGCACCTGTGCTGCCTTCGATCAGCGCCTCAAATCTGTTCGATTTCCTGAAGCAGGATGACGTCTTGATCTCCAGTGAAAAAGTCGAGTCAAAGGATCCCAATCCAATCAATCTTTTCTCAGCCACCTGGAAAGTAGGGGACACTTCTTTCTATGGCTCATCGGTAGAAGTGTTTGATTACTTCTCTGCCGGTCCGTCCTACCTGGATCCTAACGCCCATTATACTCTGGGTGGAGTAGTCAGCGGAACCATTATCGACAGGGCAGGCAATGTGATTGACAGCGATTCGCTCACAGCTACAATGTTCACTGCTCTGACTGAACCGACAGTCGAAGCAATTGTTGAAGAAAATGGAGTGAATTACACTGAAAAAAATGGAGTTTACACAAACACCTCAGGCCAGACCAAGCAGTTCTTCAATCCGGACATCAACGTTAAATTTCTCTTTTCAGAGCGCATGGACAAGACAGGAGAGCTGAACAGCCTCTGGATCAGCCTTTACAACAATGGCGGCTATCAATGGTATCAGCTGACCACAACAGCGGAAACCGTGCCTGGAATCGGAGGGCCTCCGCTCGACAATTCTTATTACATGCAGGATCAGAGCAATGACGGCAAAACAATAGTAGTGCTTGATTTCAACAACAATCTGTTCAAAATCGGCGGAGTCTGCTCGATCATGCTGGCAGGCAAAAACAAGCAGACCAATCTGGCGGATGTGCCTTATGCAGGACCCAACTCATACAATGACGGTGGCCCGGAAGCATCCGATCATCCGACAGTTCTGCCAGGCATTGTAAGCTTAGCCGGAACCTCTATCTTCTCCAGATCATTCACTTTCAATGTGATCAAGGATGTGCCGCATGTCCTGACCACTGATCCGCTGGCTAATCAGACAGGCGTGGACAGGACCACTGAAGTTCCGGTAAATTACGCTTCCACTGAAATCACAATCTTTTTCGATTCGCCGCTGGATTCGCATTCAGTGGAGACTAAGTGGGGATGCAACAGTGTCAGGCTGTTCAAATGCAGCCATGAAGTCAGCCTGGACAATGAAGTCTTAGGCACAGTGGAATATCAGTATGTTCCGAACGGATTCCTGTCGCCATACAGGGTAGTGTTCCACCCAGCCTCCTATCTCGCCTTTAATTCAGATTACACATTCAGCTACAGCCACGCCATCCGGAATCTGAACGGGGTGCCTCTCTCTTCCAGCCCGGACTACTCTGGTGAAGCAAGCCTGGTATCTTTCAGAACTGTCTCTGCGACATTTTCTGACACCACCAGACCGACCATAACTTCAGAGACCTCGATCAGCCCGCAGCACAATTCAGTGGAAGTAAACACAAACTCCGCAATTTACATCGATTTCAGCAAAGTCATGGATGCAGCCAGCCTCAGGACTGCTGTCATAGTGAAAGACAGCGCTGAAAACGAGGTGATAGGGCAGCTGAACTATCAGGACCCGGCTGTCAGACCTGGTGCAGCCCATGAACTGAGCTTTATCCCCACAGGCGGATTCAAGAATACTGAGATCTATTCAGTGGAGGTCAACAGCAATGCCAAGGACATCTGGGGAAACAGCTTTGACAGATACCTGAACACTCCGGCCCTGGAACCCCTGGTCTTCAAATTTGCCACTCCCGGCGCTGCGCCCTGGGTGATAAGCACCAATCCCAGCAATGGCACCACAGAAGTTAACCGGACCAAAGAAGTGGTGAGTTTCACTTTCAGCCACGATATGGATCCGACCTCTGTGTCCCAGGGACTTCAGGTAGCCATCTTCTATGGAGGCAGCCTGGAACCCCTGAAAACCAGCCAGCTCAACTGGCCTGCAGTCCCTGCCAAAACATTCACGCTCGAAGTCGAAAACCCTCTGCCTTACGACACGACCATTTACCTGATCGCTCTCAACAACTGCAGAAGCGCCCAAGGGTCCAGAATGAAATACAATCCGACCTTCTCCGCCACTTTCGAGACGGAAAGCGAAGGCACCCACGACATTACCCGTCCCACCTGGGATGGAGACCTTGTCCCGCAGGCGCAGTCCCGCACCACTCCTTATCCTGGAAGCACGGAAGTAGCGATCGCCAGTTCGGTTGAGATCGCTTTCAACAAATCCATGAATGAAGCTTCGCTCAGTCCGTCTTTCCACCTGATCGACTCTGAAGGGAACATGGTCAGCGGAAGCCTGGTCTATACAGACAGCCCCAACCATCTGCTGAGCTTCAAGCCAAGCTATAGTTTCCAGGAAGCCGAGCAATACACGGTCGAACTGATGAGCTACAAATCCCCTGAAAGCATAGGATATGCCATAGACCTGAGCGGGAATTCCTTTGATGCCCTGCTTACCACCGAGACCATGGAAACGCTGACTTACGCATTTAATACCCATGGCAGCAAACCAAAGGTCCAGAGCACAATCCCTGCGGATGGAGCAAACAATGTCTCCAACAATATAGCGACAGTGGAGATAGTCTTCGACCACATGATGGATACCGCAACTGTAATTAATTCCATCCGTGCATTTTATGACTCCCAGGAGATTCAGGGTTACGTTGATTACACTGCTTCACCTACCAATGATTTCATGTTCCATTTCCTGAACCCGCTTCCCTATAACAAGAACATCAGCATCAGGGTAATGAGAAACTGCTGTTCCACCAGCGAAACCAGGATGAAAGATGATGCAGTGATCACTTTCACTACCGAAAACAACCCGGTCAGCGACACAGTTTCCCCCACCTGGATCAGCAGGATCGATCTGACCCATACTCCCAAGTGGTACAGCGAGACGTCGCCTTCCATCAACAGTATCGAAGTGGCTGTCACCAGCGAAATCCATATTTTCTTCACTGAATCCATGGATGAAGCCAGCGTGTACAGGGCTTTCCATCTTTACGACCCAAACACCCAGGAAGTCGGGGGTACAAAGTTGTATCTGGACTCTTCCGAGAACAGCTCAACCCATGAATTGATTTTCAGGCCTTACGAAAATCTGGCGGAACTGGTCAGCTATAAAATCCAGTTTGACAGTGTAGCCAATGACCTCAGCGGGAATCAATTCGACGCCTATATCACTACCGAGGTTGCAAAGGATAACCTGGTCTACAATTTCACCACAGGCAGCACTCTGCCACATGTGATCAGCACCTGGCCTGCCGATGGAGCGATTGATGTATCTCACCTGAACCTTTTCAACCGCACCCAGACAATAGAAATCAGATTCAGCGAGCCCATGAATCCGGATGTGACTAAAACTTTCATCGGCGCTCAGCTGCAATATCAGACCGATGTATGGCAGTTTGTGACCGCTGAAGTGACATGGAACGCTGCGAAAGATATTTTTTACCTGCACCCGAAAAATCCGCTTCCCTATAAAGACACTGTGCGGATGATTGTTTCCAGAAGCTGCGAGTCAGACGACGGGGAAAAGATGCCGGATAAATACTGGTTCTCGTTCACGACTGAATCGACAGCTGAAACACAAATTCCCACCTGGGTCAGCAGTAGAACAATACCTTCCATGGACAGTACTGAAGTATCATTAACCGATCCCATCAAGATCTTCTTCAATACATCCATGCATGAAGCCAAGCTGTATATGGCCGCCTATCTGCAGGACTACGACGGCCATGTAGTGGCAGGCGACAAGGCCTATCTGGATTCAGGCGAGAACAGCTCGACCCATGAACTGATTTTCACGCCTTATGTACCACTCAATCCTCTTGCCCGCTATACTTTCCACATAGACACCAACCCGGGCGCTGAAGATTTGAACACAGACAACTTCACCAGCAATGAGGCTTTTTCCGGTAATGCCGCCATTCCGCTGACTCTCAATTTCACCACCAGCAGCCCCCTGCCCCATGTAGTCAGCACATTACCCGCGGCTGGTGCTATAAATGTAACCAATGAAATCACAGTGGAGATCAATTTCAGCCAGTCCATGGAAACTTCCACAGTCAAAAACAACATCAGCGCCCAGCTTCAGGATGGAAACGGCATCTGGCAAAACCTGAGTTCTGAAGTGAAGTGGTTGCCTTCGACTCTCACGAATGCGAAGAAGTTCTATCTGCAGCTGAAAAACCCGGTTCACTATGAGAGCCTTGTGCAGATTTCGATTTCACAAAACTGCAGGTCCATTACCCCGGATCTGATCAGGATGCCGGCTGACTATGTCTTTACTTTCACCACTGAAAAATCTTCGGATAATGCTATACCAACCTGGGTCAGCAAGGCCGATCCTGCTCATAATCCTCCCTGGTATAGTGAGACCTATCCCTACCAGATTACCGAAGAAATCCCGATCAACAGCTCCATCAGAATTTTCTTCACCAAATCCATGAATGAAGCTTCTCTTTACAGCTCATTCACGCTCCAGGAGCAGGACGGACCTGGAGTCGCGGGCAGCATAGCCTACCTGGATTCAGGAGAAAGCAGTTCCACCCATGAACTGATCTTCACGCCCAGCATAGACCTGAAAGCCAATACCGTCTATGTCTATACTCTGTACACCAATCCGGGAGCAGGAGACCTGAACGGAAATTTCTTCGACGCCAACCGTAACACTGATCAGTATGACAGGCTGCAGAACAGCTTTACCACCGGCGCAAACCGCCCGGTTGTGATCAGCACAGTCCCGGCAGACGGCGCAATCAACGTTTCACACCTGCTCAGGACAGTCGAGGTCAATTTCAGCCAGCCCATGGACACAGAGAGCGTGGCCGCAGGGATCTATGCCTCCTGCGACAGCCAGCGCCTCCAGTCCGCTGTAAGAGTTGCCACTACTACTAAATTCTACCTGCTGTTCACAAACCCACTGCCCTATAACAAACCCATCACAGTCACAGTGCTGAAGTCCTGCCTGCGCGACACTAATGAACTCGGCATGAGTTCTGACTATGCCTTCACCTTCAATACCGGTACTTCCAGCGACATCACAATTCCAACCTGGATCAGCAGTGTCAATCTTGCACATTATCCACCCTGGTATACTGCGACCTCTCCCTACCAGATTACAGAGGAAATTCCTGTTACTGCCGAAATCCACGTTTTCTTCACCAAATCCATGAATGAAGCCAGTCTCTATAATGCATTCACGCTCAGAGAACTGAACAGCACTGAAGGCACCCAGGAATCTTATGGTCCGGAAGTTGCAGGGACTATGACTTACCTTGATTCAGGAGAGAGTTCTTCCACTCACGAGCTGATCTTCACGCCAACCCTTGACCTGAAACCAGACACTGCCTTTATCTTTATCGTAAATACCAATCCAGGCGCTGAAGACCTGAGCGGAAATTTCTTTGACAGCAACCGCAACACAAGCAAGTATGACCCGTTGCAGATCAGTTTCATAACCGGGGCAGCCCGTCCGCTTGTGCTCAGCACGATCCCTGCCGACGGTGCCACCAATATTTCCCATCTGCTCCAGACAGTTGAAGTCAATTTCAGCCAGCCCATGGATGTCGCAAGCGTGGCAGCAGGGCTCTATGCCGTCGCGGACGACCAGCACCTCCAGGCCACTGTAATAGCGGCTACTACAGCTCCGGTAACAAAATTCTACCTGCTGCTCAACAACCCCCTGCCGTATGGCAAGCCAATCACTGTCACAGTAATGGCGACCTGCCAGCGCGCAGACGGTGAAGTCCGTCAGGACACGGATTTCCTGTTCACATTCATTACTGAAACCGCAAGCGGCTCTGATACAGTCAAGCCGACCTGGGACACGGTTCTAAGTTCCCCCCTGGACGGGTCGGTTGAAGTCTCCCCTGATGCCAACATCTATATCTATTTCACCAAACCCATGGATGAAGGCAGCCTGTATAAAGCCTTCCATCTGCTGGACAAGGATTCCAATGAAATCACAGGAACCCTGGCCTACCGCGGCAGCGGCGGAGCGCACAGCAATGAACTGGTCTTCAACCCCTCCTATGACATGACTGCAGGAGTGAAGTACCAGGTCATCATCGAAAATACCGCCAAGGACCTCTCAGGGAACCTGTTTGATGGAATCCCCAAGACAGTTCCTGCGGACGGCCTCTCGCTCGTATTCTACACTACAGGAGTCAGCCCCTGGGTGCTCAAGACAATCCCGACAGACGGGGCAATCAATGTTTCCCACCTGCTCGGTACAATTGAAGTCGATTTCAGCCATCCGATGGACCCTGCGAGCATCAGCACCGGACTGAACGCCAAGGAACTGATGCCTGTGATCCTGCCGGGTACCACTAAGGAAACCATCATAGAGAACAGTCTGGCCTGCAATCTCACCTGGAGCGGGGATTTCAAGAACTTCTATCTGCTGCCCAGAAATCCGCTGCCATACAACTCCACCATCGAACTCAGCATCGGCTCCAGTTGCACAAACTCCAGCGGGAACAGGCTGCTCCAGGACTATAGTTATCATTTCAAGATTGAAGCCTATACAATACCCGACACTCTCACGCCGACCTGGGTCAGGGACTATACGACACCCAGCCCGGACTCAGTCGATGTAGCTCTGAGTTCAGACATTGTGCTTTACTTCAACAAGACCATGGATGAAGGAAGCGTATATTACGGCTTTTCTCTCCTGGACAGCCAGGAAAACCAGGTTGGAGGCACTAAAACCTATCTGGACACCGCAGGAGCACATCCCCATCAGCTGACCTTCCATCCCAGCAACACCCTGCAACCTGGCGAACAGTATAAAGTGCAGGTCGCGACAGGTGCCAAAGATCTCTATGGCAACAATTTTGATGGCTATACCAATACCATCAAACTTGACACCCTTACATACTACTTTTACACCCTCGGCACTCTGCCTGTGGTCAAGGTCATCAGCACCAGTCCGTCCAGTGGGGCAACAAATGTCAGATACACGCTCGACAGCATCGAAATCGTGTTCAATCACAACATGGACGCAGCAAGAGTTCTTACCGGCATCACTGCCAGCATGCTGACCGCCAATGCTTCAGGTACCGGTGAAGTTCTGGCCAGGCTCAACACATCCGTGACTTACAATCCGTCGGACCTCACCAAATTCTATCTGAATCTGGTGAATCCGCTGCCGTTCAATAAGGACATCTATGTAAAAGTGGCCAATTCCTGCAGAGATGTGAGCGGAATTCCATTGATCAGCGACTATCCATTCTCCTTTAAAACTGAAAACCTCCCTGATCCGGACCAGATGCCACCTACTGTGAACGGAGTCTACCCGCAGAACGGCTCCCTCAACGTAAGCCTTAACAGCAAGATCCTGATCTATTTCAGCGAGTCAGTGGATGAGACAACCGTCAATTCCAGCACCATTTCCCTGACCAACCAGAGCAATGTTCCGATCAATGCGTTCTATCACTATTTCGACCAATACTCATCGGGACTCCATGTGGCGGAGCTGACTCCAATAGTTCCGCTGGGCGGCACCCAGACCTACAAAGTGACGATCAATGAAGACGGGGTCAAAGACCTGGCAGGAAACGGCTTTGACGGCGATCTTTCCAGTACGCCTCTGGACGAGTATATCTTCAGTTTCCAGACAACTTCCCAGAATTTCCCATATGTGGTCTCTGTTGCTCCGGCCAATGAAGAGACAAACGTTTCCAGCAGCGAAGTGATTGTCGTTACGTTCAGCAAGGCCATGGATATGACAGTGACGGGAAATTCCTTCAGCCTGGTCTCCAACACCGGAGAAGTGATCACAGGCCAGAAAACATGGAACACATCCCAGACTGTGCTCACCTTTGATCCAGACACAGGTGAACTCATCACAAATTTCTACTATACAGTCGTTGTCGGCAGCAGTTCCAAGGACACACTGGGCAATACAATGCAGAGCATGTTCACCTCGCGATTCCAGACAGGAACTCCGGTCGTGACTACAGTCTACCCGCAAGTCGTTCTAACCATCCCGGATAATTACCTGAACACGGTTCCCACATCATTGACTGAGATCATCGTGCAGTTCACCAATACCATGGAAGTGGATTCATTGAACACGGCAGGCACTTCCTCGGTCATGTTCACCAACAGCTCTGGAACCATCATCCCGATCTCGATCAATGAACCTGTCGACACCAAGGAAATCAGGATCACTATCCTGACCACTCCTCTCGCGGAAAACGAGACTTACAACCTTAAAATCATGGCAACAGTCTATGACGTCAATGGCCATAAGCTGGACTCTGATGGTGACGGCCTGCCCAACCTTTCATATGAATACTACAGGCTGCAGTTCAAAACTGTGGGAGGCGTCACAGCAGCAGGTCTCAGCCACACCATTCCGCCAAGCAGAGCGTCCAATGTCAGCATCGACACTTCAATTCAGGCTTTCTTTACTTCAGACAACGGAATCGGCCATATCATCAAGCTGTATAAAGGCAGTCTCAGCGGACCCGAAATCTCTCCAAAATCTCCCCTCTCCTATATCGGAACCCTGCGGCTGGAAAAGTTCATTCCACCCACTCTGGAATACAGTACAAGGTACTATTTTACAGTCGACGGCGGTTCTTCGATCAGCAGCGGCGATCCATACAATGACGGTCCTCTTTATTTCACCACAGAGTCTGACAACCAGCCTCCTGTAGTGGAAACCGTTACTCCGGTGGAAAATGCCACCAGTATCCCTCTGACACAGGAAATCAGCATCAAATTCAGCGAAGCAATGGATCAGGATTCCATCTCAGAAGATACGATCACACTGACCAACGGTTCCCGCCTGATACCTGTTCAAAATTTCAGCTATGATCCGGATACAGTGACAGCTGCTTTCAGTCCTTTCCCGTCCCTGGTCAACGGCATCAGATACACTGTCACAGTCAAAGCTTCCTGCAAAGACCTGGCTGGCAACAGCATGAGCGATGATTACTCCTACAATTTCACCACTGCCGCCAATTGTGCAAATCATGTGCTGGAAGCCTTCCCGCTGCCGGGAGACGGTACCACGCTGATGATCTATCTGAAAAAACCGACTGCATATCTGAGCTCTCCACATCAGCTGGTGATCTGGCAGACCGGAATGTCGACCTCAGAGGTAGTCCCAACTGTGCAGCTTACAGGTTCGAGCAGCAATATCTTCAAAGGAGCATATCACCTGAAAAGCAGCTATCCGGGACTGGGCATGATCAAAATGACTGACAGCGGCCGGACAGTCTCAATGTATTTCGTCTATGAAATGAGCAGTTTCAAGACAGGTTCACTCGCGAGCCCGGACAAACAGGCCCTTCTTTCCTATCTGACAGAGGAGCAGGCAGCGATCGTCTGCTTCCAGGATTCGCCCCTGAACACTCCTGCTTCAGGAGCTCCCTATGAAGGGGAACTGGTTCAGACCGGTTCAGCTTACTCTTTCTATTTCCCTGCAGCGAAACCAGGAGTTCTGAAAATCGAAGCCTCTGACTCGCCGCGTTCCGGAATTTATTATTTTGCGAATGAACGCTGGAACTTCCTCGGCCGCAATTATGCAGGCGGTTCATTCAGCGCGCCTGCCTCGCAAAGCGGCAAATACGGACTGTTCGAGGACACCAAGGCTCCCAGGCTTCTGACTGAAGCCAAGCCGGAATACAAGGAAAAGATCAACGAAATCGTCCTGAAAGTCGCTGAATACGGTTCCGGAATTGACGAGCGCTCCAGCGAAGTCACGCTGGATGGAAAACCGCAGGTGATCCGCTACGATGCGGCAGCTGGAGAACTGACTGTAAGATTCGGAGAATTTCTCGGAAACGGGGACTATCAGCTGCAGTTCAAACTCGCTGACAAAGCAGGCAACCAGAATCAGCTGGCTCCCACCAGATTCGCAGTGAATCTTCCTTTCAGTCTGAACACGTTCCAGGTGTTCCCGAATCCTGCCACAGATTTTCTCGCAGTCAGGTATTCACTTTCCGGAACTCCGGAGTCAGCAAAACTGATCATCTATGACTCTTCCGGAAAAAAAGTAAAAACACTCGATCTGAGCGGTTCGAATGGAATGGAGCAGTTCGACCTGGTCGGCAGGAAGGGCAACCCACTGGCCAATGGCGTGTATTTCTATCGCTTTGAAGCAGTGCGGGACGGAGTCAGGCTCAAGTTCGAAGGAAAGTTCTCGATCCTGAAATAACTAAGCGAGGTGCCAAATGAAAGCCATACTTCTTTTGATAATCGGGGCAGCCTTGTTCGTGATTTCCGGCTGCGGCGGAGGTGGTGGTGGAGGAGGCGGTGGAGGGACTACTCCGCCTGCCAATACCGTGACCTCAGGCTGGAGCTACTTGAACGGCGCAAATTACTCTTCTGCTACGAGCACTTTCAATGCAGTGCTTCAGAATCAGGAATCTACGGCAGCAGACAAGGCATCGGCAAGAAGCGGACTGGGATGGATCGATCTTCGGGAGGACGGAGTTTCGCTGGTCACAGACGAGACGATTGCAAAGTTCACGACTGCTCTGACCGAAGATGCTGCAAACAAAGAAGCCATGATCGGACTGGCCATGATCTATCTCACCCGCACCGGCAATCAGGAAGTCGGTTATCTGGAAAGCGCGGGCTTATCAGATGTGAACTACGTATTTTCAAGCAAACTCAGCCTTTCCAATGCCGAAGCCCACTCCCTGATGGCCTTGGCTTATTTTGAAAACGGCCAGACCGTGCCGGCTCAAGCCCAGATCGATAAGGCCAACGCCCTGGAAGGTGGAGCGAACAAGACGATCCAGCAGGTATACAACAGCCTGGATAAATTAGGACTATAGAATCATGTAACATCGAAAGAGGTCAGTATGTTGGTATGTTAGTAAGTTAGTAGGTTACAGAATCTTTCCTCAACATACCAACCTACAAACATACAAACCTGCCAACCTCTCACAGTACTTCAGCCGAGCGAAGCTCCATACATCACTTACCTTTTAAGCTTTTCTCAGCTGCCCTGACTTCTTCAGTTGAAATCTGTCGAAAATCGTTTTCCAGCGCTGCGCTGAGCATGCCCTTGAGAATCGGGAGATCAGTATTTGTAAGCTGAAGGTCCAGCAGGCTGATGAAATTCTTGTTCCCGAGTTTTTCCAGCTTATGATTCCACAACGCTGCATACTTCCGGGCTTCGATCACATTCACCAGGAGTTCCGCTTTCTTGTCAGAGGATCTCGGGAAGGCCCGGTAAATTCTATCGTCTGCGATGGAATTCCGGTTGTCACCATGTACCATGTTGAAAATCAGATCCGGATTGTTCGAAACCAGCAGTTTCTTTGCAGACACCAGAAGATAAGCTTTGGCGTTCGGGAACAATGGAAATGAAATCGTGGTGAATTTACATTTCTTGTATTCTTCCTCGGTCACGACAAACGCCCTGGCATTGAAATATTTTGCTGCCTTGTCCCTGATTTTGGAATAGCGTGATTCATCCGAGAGATCGAAGATGGCAGCCACCTGCGGAAACTTTTCCAGGGGCGGATAGACTCCGATAAGCATAGAGTTGCCTAAAAAAGGGACAATTTCCTGTTCCCATGAAATTCCGGCATCCTTCTGCAGAGTGTCGGAAAGATTCCGGGGGATCTTGAATTTCGCGGGGTTCAGATTAAGAGTCAGGAAACCCAGCAGGTCTGCCCCCAGCAGTTTTTCATGGGGTATGCCACGGTTTTCCAGGGCTGAGAGCAGATTCTGAATCGCGACGAAGCTTGGCTTATCTGTATTGGCAGGATTGAGCGTGAAATAGAAGTCAGCCTTGACGAGCGGTGACTGAAAGTCAGCCGAAAAAGAGTTCAGGTTGAAGGGATAATCATGCATTGGTCTGGACATGAGCTTTTCCGGGATTGTGAACAGGGCAGACACTCCTGAATAGGCAGTATTCTTCCTTGCTTCCAGAAACTCCCTGCGTTTGGAAAGAGAAGCGGAGTTGTCTTTTCTAAGCTTTTCAAACTGCTCTCTGTATTCTGTCAGAAGATTTATCGATTTTGGAGACAGCAGACAGTAATCACCGGAAAAAAGTCCATAAAATGTCAATTTTTCCTCAATCAGGGGATTCGAATCCTCCCTCTGGCTGGATTTGGGATCGGGTTTGATTGTGAGCGAAAAAATCTCCCCTGATTGCTCAAAGCCAAGTGCACTGTGTTTTTTAAGACTTTCCAGAGCGAGCTTAGAATCCTTGAACGTCAAAAGTCCCAATGGATTTTCTGTGGTTCCGTCAGCGGACGGGCAGGCAAAAAATGCCGCTTCCCTGATATTGTTTATCTCAATTGAATTGAAACTGAAAAGTTCCCGGGCCAGAACCTCCTCTGTCCGGAACGTCAGCACTGATTTAAGATGCCCTGAAACGCTCCTGATGAATTCTCCCTGATAGATCAGGGAAGCGAAAGCGCTGGAAGGGATAAGCCCGGCGCTTTGAAAGTCCTCGCCAATCAACGGGCTGGAGCAGAGAACGATCAACAGAAAAACAAAAACACGCATGATGCACCTCTATTTTTTTAAGATTGTTAGCTTCAGTTCAAGGAATTCCGGCTGACTGCTTCCGGAAAGCGCAAGCTTGAACTCTGAAATCTTTTTCAGATATTCAAGCACAGGCTTCAGATACTCGGGAATCGTGATGAAATTTGAGAGAAGCGGCAGCAGCCCTAAAAATGTCGGTTCGATCACAAGATGAAATGGCTCTGTGGGAGGCGTTTGGCGCAGTGTTTCGAATGACAGCAGGCTGTTGGAGCCAAAAATCCTGCTCCCATCGTCCACACAGAAAAATGTCAGTTTCAGGAAGTCCGGCAGACTCTGGGAGGAGAAGTTGAACAGAGAAGCAAGATTCAGAATCAGCTTTCTGCTGCCGGGGTCTCCTTCAGATTCAAGCCTGCCGTCAGCCACCATCTGTTCAATCGCGTCCCTGGTAAATTGATAGGGCGATCTGGAGGTGGACCGTGGAAAAAAGCTGAACTTTAGTTGTAATGGATCGAAAAAGGCGAAAAGAGACTGATAACTGATGTTTCCGCTGGAGGTTTTAGGAATAACTGCCTGGTTGAACAGAAAAAAGAAAGGATCCTTTTTCAACAGCCTGGTGAAGAACGGTGTGGACAAGCTCCTGGAAACCGGTTTGAGAATTCCATCATACGCATCCAGTGCCGATAACACGGAATCACGGTTGTTTCCCGCCAGGATCGCGCTTTCCACGAAAGTAAAAACCAGTGTCCTCTGCCCGGAGTCTGTCAACTCGAAAAGCCGGTACTTTTTATAATTAAACGAGCAGATCAGATAATCACTGATTTTTCCGGACTGACTGGCTCTACTGAAATAAAATTCCAGCAGTTTCACTTTATTTCCCGCATCCACAGCCATCAGCAGGCCATTCTTCAGGCGGCAGCAGGCAAATTCGGAAGGAAACAGTGATGAGTAAGGTTTGGCCGCAAGCAGCAGAGACTGGTAGTCTGCGGGAAGAAAGTTTAGAAAATCCGAAGCCGTGAAGTTCTCGAGGGCAATTGACAGGTTGCCGCCGCCGCAGAGAAACAGGTAGTTGTCCGGAATGAACGAGAGGGTGTTCTGCCTATAGCCGACAGCGAAATAAGTAAGCGCAGACAGGATAAGCAAAAATACGATAACTGGAATCATCCATCTGACTTTATTGAAGACCATCAGCGGATTGCATTCCCTGTGTCGTGATCAAAAAGATGGAGCTTGTGGGAGAGCGGTCTGACACGGATTTCAGATCCTTCTGCAGCCCTGATTTCCGGTGAGAGCCTGATGGTAATGGTCCCGCCGGACAACCCGAGAAAAGCTATATCTTCAGCTCCGAGCGGTTCCACCAGTTCGATCCTGGTTTTGATCACATTCCGGCCCTCGCCTTTTTCCACAAGTTCGAAGTCTTCCGGCCTGATTCCCAGAACGACCTTTCTGCCGCCATAGTTTTTCAGTTTAGCCGGGTCTTTGAGCGGAATCTCGAACTCAGGATGAATGATCATGTCTGAGGATTCCGACAATGTCACCGGAATAAAATTCATCGGCGGAGTTCCGATGAATCCTGCCACAAATCTGTTCACGGGTTTGTGATAAACTTCATAAGGAGTTCCCACCTGTTGTACTATTCCTTCATTGAAAATAGCTATTCTGTCGCCCATTGTCATGGCTTCGACCTGATCGTGAGTGACATAAATGAAAGTCGTCTTGAGACGCTTGTGAAGTTTGGAAAGCTCGCTTCTCATCTGGACACGCAGTTTAGCGTCCAGGTTGGAAAGGGGTTCGTCCATCAGAAAAACCTTTGGATGCCTGACAATAGCCCTTCCGAGAGCCACGCGCTGACGCTGCCCTCCTGAGAGCTGTTTGGGCTTTCTCTGGAGCAGGTCCTCGATGCCGAGGATCCTGGCGGCTTCCTTGACTTTCTGATCTATCTCGAGCTTCTGGACTTTACGCAGTTTAAGGCCAAAAGCCATGTTCTCATAAATGCTCATATGCGGATATAAGGCGTAATTTTGAAAGACCATGGCAATGTCACGATCCTTTGGGGGCAGGTCGTTCACCACTTTGTTCTCGATCAGGACCTGGCCGGAGCTGATATCTTCAAGTCCGGCGATCATCCGGAGGGTGGTGGTCTTTCCGCAGCCTGACGGACCGAGGAAGATCATGAATTCCTGGTCCTTGATCTCCAGATCCACACCCTTGATCGTAAAATCCAGGGCCTTATCGTATTTCTTGAAAATTTTCTGCAGTTCGACTCTCGCCATGGTTCCCCCAGAAATTATAATTTAAGTGAGTAATATTGAATATCTGTTCCAAGAATTTCCCGGTCCACATTCAAGCCGGGTATGCCGACTGACCCATAGACACCGATTGCGAGGTGTGTACCCTGGCTGACAATCCCGATCTTGGCTCCTCCTCCGCAGATGGTTTCCATCTCGTCACGGAATTGTTTGACAATGTTTTCCACGCTCCTGTAAACGGTATATTCATTCTCAGGGTTGCGGCTGATCACTTCGGAGTTTTCTGCTGCAGCCAGTATGTTGCGGAACAGTTTGAATTTGAAATTGTCCCCGCGTCCTCCAGCTCTCGTAATCACGCAGCGGAATCCCAGAGACTTGAAATACTCCACGATCTCCTCGTCGGCCTGGTCTTCGATGGTAGCCAGACAGACGGCAATCTTTACCAGGGAAAGCTCCCCTTTTTCATTTAGAACTAGATTATTGATCCGCAGCCTGGTTTCACTCATGCTGGTTTCCTTTTAAAGCAAATAGACCGGAATTGCAGATCCGGCATTTAATATTGTAAAGAGCTTCTTGATAAAAGTCCAATAAAAAACATTAGAACCCATTTCATAAGTCTGCGTCAGCCGCGTTCGAAGCTCCGAAGTTCAAAAGCTAGGCGCGGTGAGGAAGGCAATGTAGTGCATTTCCGACGAACCGCAACGACGCTTTTGAATTTTGCAGCCCGAACCCGGAGGGTTGCCAGCACAAGCTGCGCATTTCTTCGTTATCCGGTCTTGATGATGCGCCGCATCACCTACGACCGGATGGCCTCGAAATGCTTGCATGTGCAAGGCAACGCGGTGACGCAGACTTATGAAATGGGTTCTAGAACTGGTTTATCTCAAATCGCTTGAATGAAAATGTTCTCCATTCCAAGTTTCTCGGCATGCTCAACAGCCCGCTCATATTCTCCCGCTGAAAGAGACTGTTCCAGTCCGGGAATGCTCTTCGCATTGTAAGCAGGAAAGTACTGACTCATCAAAGAAACATTGGTGTTTCTACCCAGATGCTTGCAGATCCAGTCCAGAATCGCAATGGTGTTCCCGACCTGACCAGGGAGCACCAGATGTCTGATCAGAAGTCCACTTTCCGCTACACAGCTGTCGTCCAGGCAGAGTCGGGGCTGCTGCCTCTGCATTTCAAGGATCGCACTGCGATTAGGTCCGACATAATCTCCGCAACCGGAAAACCGTGCAGCCAGCGCATCGTCAGAATATTTCATGTCAGGCAGAAAAATCGTCACAATTCCTTCGAGCATCAGGATGATTTCCTTCCTTTCCCAACCCGATGTATTGTAAACAATCGGCAGGGTAAATCCTTCGGAAACTGCCAGGGCCAGCGCCTGTAAGATTGACGGCAGCATATGAGTGGGAGTGACCAGATTAAGATTATGTGCTCCTTTTTTCTGAAGTCCAAGCATTTTTTCCGCTGCTTCCTGACTGGAGTAAACCTTTCCTGAAGCCAGCTGCGAGATCGGATAATTCTGGCAGAAAACACAGCGCAGGGTGCAGTTGGTGAAAAAGACAGTACCTGACCCGCCAGTGCCGGAAATCGGGGGTTCTTCTCCAAAGTGAAGATTCATGCTGGCTATTTTCAGATCAGTCCCTGCCTCGCAGAAACCGAGCTCACCGGCCAGCCTGTTGACTCCACAGATCCGGGGGCAGAGGTCACATTTTTTGTAATGTTCCCAGAGTGCTGAAGCGATTTTTTTTATTTTTTTCATGAGGCACTAAACCTCGAAACTTTTCTTCGCCATCAAGCATATATATAATTGACTTATGAAACAAGTCCGCACCCTCTCAGTCGGCGAAACCGAATCAGGTATGAAGCTCTGGCAGTTTCTCTCCCGTGCCTGCCGCGGCGCTTCCCGAACGCTCTTCTTCCGCTGGGCGAGAACAGGTCAGGTCAGGATCAACGGCAGGCGGGCTCAAGTTGATGTAAGGCTTTCCACAGGCGATTCGGTAAGGATCCCGCCCTTTGAAGCGGAAGAAAGTGAAATGCCGGCAGCAATGGATTATAAAAAAATCCTGATCTTTGAGGATCAGGACTTGCTGGTGCTGAATAAACCGTCCGGCATTGCGGTGCACAAAGGCACTGGTCACATCGGACTGATCGAACAACTGGCCGGAGCCGGGCTTTTCCGTCCGGTTCCGGTGCATCGGCTGGACCTCCCCACCTCAGGAGTGCTGGTGATCGCTAAAAACTTCCGCACTCTCAAGGCTTTGAAAGAAAACTGGGGTCAGGCAGAAAAATTCTACCTGGCGCTGGCAACAGATTCCAGGCAGCTTATACCCAGTGGTCGGACTCTGGAACTCCGCGACAGGCTTGCAGAAAGGGCAGACGGCCCCAAAATGGAAATCAGCGCAACAGGCAAGCTCGCCCTGCTGCGCCTCCGCCGCCTGTCCGTAAAAGGGGAGCAGACGCTGATCATGATCAGGCTTTTCACCGGCCGCACCCATCAGATCAGGGTACAGATGGCGAATTTTGGAGCTCCTCTTACCGGAGACGCCAGATATTTCCGTTCAGGCGAACTTTTCCTGCATTGCCGGAAAATCGTGATCCCTATCCAGGGAGAAAAAAAAACATTCAAAGCTCCCCTACCCCCCGGCTTTGCCAGGAAAATTACAGAAATAACTGGAAAAATCGATGATCTGGCTGTAAAATAATTTCAGCATGATGGACAATCTTCTCCATATCAATGACACACCGGACCTCGCTCAACTCAAACGGAAAGTGGCCACCTACAATCCGGATGCCAACTGGGAGCTGATCGAGAAGGCATTTTTTCTGGCTGAGCGTGTGCACGCACCGCAGAAACGCGCGGACGGCTCTCCCTATTTCTATCACCCTTTCAATGTAGCCATGATCGTCGGTGAACTGAGAATGGATTCGACCTGCATTTCAGCAGCACTACTGCACGATGTTGTAGAAGACACTGAAATTACCGTTGATTACATCAGGGACAACTTCTCGCCAGTGATGGCACGCCTTGTCGACGGGGTCACTAAAATCAGCAAACTGGCCTTTAAAACCAAAGTCGAGCATCAGGCGGAAAACATCCGCAAAATGCTGCTCGCCATGTCCGAAGACATCAGGGTGATCATCATCAAGCTCGCAGACAGGCTTAATAATGTGCTGACGCTATCCGCGCTGCCTCCGGAAAAGCAGAAGCGGATCGCCAGGGAAACCCTGGACATCTATTCGCCTCTCTCCCACCGCCTCGGCATGCACCAGATAAAATCGCTGCTCGAAGATTACTGTTTCAACGCCATCGAACCCGCTGAATATGAAAAAATTCATCGGCAGATGGCGGAACGTGCCAATGAACGCGATAATTATGTTGAACAGACCATAGAACTCCTCACTGAAAGATTCAAGGAAAATCATATCCAGGCCACAATTTACGGCCGCACGAAGCACTTGTACAGCATCTGGAGGAAGATGCTGCAGAACAATAAAACCATCGATGAAATCTACGATCTGCTGGCTGTCAGGATTATCCTTCCCACTGTCAGGGACTGCTATACTGCCCTGGGCATAGTGCATGACCTCTGGACACCGATGCCCGGAAGATTCAAGGATTACATTGCCATCCCCAAGCAGAACCTCTATCAATCGCTGCACACCACTGTGATGCAGAAGGTTGCCAACACAAACGAAGGCCTTCCGCTGGAGATCCAGATCCGCACCGAAGAAATGGACAGGGTGGCTGAGGCAGGTATCGCCGCGCACTGGGATTACAAGGAAGTGAAAAACCAGTCAGACAACCTGAAAGTCAATCAGAAAATCTCCTGGCTGAGGCAGCTCATCGACTGGCATTCCGAAATCCAGGACGCCACAGACTTCATGCACAACCTCAAGAACGACCTGTTCCAGGACGAAGTCTTTGTATTTACACCGACCGGCGATGTAGTGGCTCTGCCGGCCTCAGGAACTCCTCTGGATTTCGCTTTCACCGTGCATACTGATGTAGGGATTCGATGCTCAGGTGCCAAAGTCAACGGCAAGATAGTTCCTCTCGACTATCAGCTTAAAAATGGTGATGTTGTGGAAGTAATCACTTCCAATCAGTCCCATCCCAATACGAGCTGGCTGGAAATCGTCAAAAGCCACCGCGCCAAGAATAAGATCCGGCAGTATCTCCGCAAGCAGGAGCACGACGTCTACCTCGACAGGGGTAAGATCACACTGCAGAAGGGTTTGAAACGAATGCAGAAGATCGTGGAAAAAGCCGAAAATCCACCGTTCAACCCTGCCGAACTGTCCCCAGGGGCATTCTTAAAGACAGAGCGGATCAAAAAAATGTTTTCCGACTCCGATTTCCGCAATCCTGAGGAGATCATGGTGGCCCTGGGTGGAGACAAGCTCAGTTTCCAGCATTTGTTCAACAAAGTTTATCCGGAATGGAACCTTTACCTCGACACGCAGAAACGTCTGAAAAAGATCGGCACAGGACAAGAGAAAAAATCCAAATCCACCCAAGGCATTATAGTCGAAGGAATCGACAATCCTCTCCTGAACTTCTCACGCTGCTGCAACCCTCTTCCAGGCGACAGGATAGTGGGCTACATCACCCGCGGCAGAGGTATTTCTGTCCACCGCAGCAACTGCCCGAACATCAAAAGCATGAATGAGCGGGAACGGCTGATCGCCCTGCACTGGGACCAGGCACAGATCAAAAAAGGGACCTTCTTCGTTTCGATCAGGCTGGAGGTGGATGACAGGCCCAACATGATCCTGGACATCACCCAGGTACTGTCGACCCAGATGAGTCTCAACATCAGCAATCTCAACGCACGCAGCAATAAAAACGGCGGCGGGATCATCAATGTCCAGATCGAACTCTCGGAAGTGGCGCAGCTTGAAGGCATTCTCGCCAGACTGGCTGCGATACCGGAAGTTCTGAAGGCATACAGGTTGAAATAGGTGAGGTGAAATGTTGAATTTTAAATGTTGGCTGCAGAATTCCCGGAAAAACAGTTTAATTCAAAATCTGCCTGAAAAAGGCTTCACTTTCCTGGAAGTCGTTGCAGTGATGATGATCCTGACGATGCTGGTGCCCCTGGCGTATAAATACATTTCAGGCAATATCCAGGACGCCAAGCGTGCAAAATGCAAGGATGACCTGAAATCTCTGGCCGAGGCTGCGGGAACTTTTTATCTCAAGAACAGCTGCTGGCCCTCCCTTAATAACCTGATCGGAAACCAGCTGGTTTCGATTCCGATCGACCCCTGGGGAAACAGTTACATCCAGGACGAATTTCTTTATAAAATAGTATCCACAGGCCCGGACGGAAAACTTCAGATACCTTTCAAAGACAAAGCAGGAGTCTGGGCTGGCGATGACTTGTACGAGATGTATTACCAGAAAAGGATAGTTTTCGTAAGGCATTCCGGCGGGAATTCGATGGTTTATACAGTGCTGCTGGACGGCAGGGATTTGCGGGTAGTCACAGATCAGAGCTACTCTGCCAATCATCCGAAACTGTCGCCTGAAGGAATACAGGTGGTTTTCGACAGCAGCATGTCCGGCAGTAAACAGATTTATTTGATAGGAAGCGACGGAAAAGGGTTCAAACAGCTCACCACTATGGGATCAGGAAACTGCGAATATCCCTGCTTTTCACCTGACGGCTCCAAGATTGCATATTCCTGCAACCAGGGTGGGGGAACTTCGGAAATCTGGATCATGAGTCTGGATGGTCAGTATCCAACCCGTGTCACAGCTCTGAATGCCCCTAATACCAATTATCCATGTTTCTCGCCGAACGGTACTGTGCTGGCCTTCTGTTCGGACCAAAACGGGGCAATGGAGCTGTATCTGGTCAATGTCACCAATCTCAAGGAAATTGCCAACAATCACCCGACCAGAAAATCGACTTCAAACTCCCCTGTTTCTGAGCCGGCTTTTTCCCCGGACGGACAGTACCTCTGTTATCAGTCCGGTAATACTATTTACAAATACTCGGTGTTGACGAGAACCGATGAAGTGTTCACCACAGGTGAAGTCAACTCCAGTCCATCCTTCTCCCCTGACGGGAAAAGGCTCGTTTATTCCAGCACAAAAGACGGGGGCCAGCGGCTCTTTTTGAAGCAGCTTGACGGCAATTATGAGTGTTGCCTGACAAACGGGGATGCTGATGTAACCAATGACCAGTGCGCTTTTCCGCTATATTGAGACTGGTTTTGTTTGACACCTGGACTTGACAATATTATAATAAATTGCCATCTCATAAAGATCGGCCTGCCGCAAACTCTGGAGGGAACCATGCCTGAGCGCGAAACCATCGACATCAACACTGAATTCTATAAAAAGCTCAACCAGCAGATCGTCCAGAAAGACAATCTGATCAGACTACTGCAGATGCAGATCAACAATCTCAAAGGCCAGTCCGGCGACTCAGCCGCAGATGCAGCCAGGGAAAAACTCTCTGCCAGAATCCATGAACAGGAAGAACTGATCTCCACCCTCCAGGACAAGATCAAGGAACTGGAAGAAGCTTCAAGCGAGAGGAATGCAAGCGATCCAGCTGAGCAGGTCAAGCAGGAACTTGAAGAAAAAATCCAGGCTCTGAGCAGCGAAAACCAGGAACTTCAAGCTAAAATCTCAGCAATGGACCTGAAAGAGTCAGACGAACTCTTACGGTCAGAACTGCAGGACCTCAAAAAGGTCAACCTGGAACTTTCAGAGACATCGCACAAAGCTTCCCAGGAACTGGAGCAGCAGAATCTGAACATCGCCAGACTCAAGGAAGAAAATACCCGTCTGGTCAAGAAAGTTTCGGCCCTGGAAGTGGCAGCACCAATTGACAACAATGAAATACCGGAAAAAATCAAGAGCCTCGAATCCATCAACGCCAGTCTGGAATCCAAAAATGACGACCTCGAACGACGCAGGCTCGAACTCGAAGAAAAAGTGGCGATCCTGGAAAAAGGCGGGCAAAGGAGCGGATTCGAAGATGAACTGCTGTCCCGCATTAAGGATGACCTGCTGCTGAAAATTGAAAAACAGAAGCTCTCAATGGACAATCTGAAGAGCGAACTGGAGAAAGCCAGGCGCGAATCTGCCGAAGAAACCCTTAAATGTTCCACCCAGGAACGTAAGTTCAACGAATATGAGGAACGATTCCGCCAGTCTGACGAGAAATTCGAAAAACAGGATCAGGAAAAACAGCGACTGATCAAAACCCTCAACGACAAAGACGGTGAAATTTTCGATCTGAATGCTAAGATTGCCAAGCTTTCCGGTGAAATCGAGCGGAAAAATGCCTTATCCCGTGAACTGACTCAGAAAATCGAAGATGTCGAACTGCAGCTCAGAGATAAGGAACAGCTCGTCCGCGAGTTGGATCAGATCAGGCATGAAAATAAAAATCACAACGAGGACATGAACAGGCTGCGTTCACAGATCGAACTGCTGGGCAACTATGCCCTCAATATAGCTAAAACTTGAGATTCTTCTAATACTTTTCACGAATCAGCCGATATTTTTCCCGATGAAAGCGATTTTCTTAGTGTTCCTTCTATATTTTAGCGGGTTCTGCCACGCAGCCATCTATAGCTATCGGGACAGCCACGGCAATGTCTATATCACCGACAAACCGCAGAGCGAAGACTATCAGATCCTGGTAACCACCAGCAAGCAGCCGCGCAGGCTGCTGAGCAGCAAAGGTTATTACACTCTGATGGAGACCGGCGAGAAGTACCAGGACAGCGTGGCCCTCTATTCCGAAAAGTACGAACTACCACCCGCGCTTGTGCTGGCGATCATCAAAGCAGAGTCCAATTTCGACCCAAAGGCGGTCTCCAAAAAGGGCGCGATGGGACTGATGCAACTGATGCCTGTGATCTGCGAAAAATGTGGAGTCAAGGACCCCTATGATCCTGAGCAGAATGTGCAGGGAGGCACCAGTTATTTCAGCGAGCTGCTTGTCCGCTTCAAGAATGTGAACCTGGCTCTGGCTGCATACAATGCAGGACCGTCCCGGGTGATTCAGTACAACGGGATTCCTCCTTATGAAGAAACAAGGAACTATGTCAAAAAAGTCAACTTCTATTACAAGTACTATCAGCAGAACGGGAAAAACTTGAAGGAAATCGGCCTCAACAGTTGCTTCAAGGATGGATTCGCAAATTATCAGAAGGATAACCTGGGCGAAGCGGTGCGGGATTTCGAAACAGTTGCCGTAAAGTATCCGAACGCTCCTGAGGTGAACTACAATCTGGCCCTGGCCTATGACCTGAAGGCGGAATATTCGCAGGCAGTCGTTTATTATCTCAAGGCACTCAGCCTGGACCCGTTCCTCAAGGAAGCCTATTACAACCTGGCCATCATCTATGAAAAAATCGGCTTGAACTTCAAGGCCATCTCCACCTGGCAGAAATACATGGAATTCGAATTAAATCCGGACATCATCAAGGAAATCAAAGGATATGTCAAGGAACTGATCAAGGTCATCACCCAGAAATCTGATTAAAGATCTTCAATCAGACACAATTGAACAGAAAATCTCTGCGCTGTCCTCAGCATACCATCGATAGAATCCGCCCAGACCCCGCCTGATTTCATTGTAGAAATCCATCTTCTCAATGTCTGTAATGTACTGGCTCTCAAAGACTCTCAGAATGCGCGAGAGATTCTTCAGTTCAGGCAGGAAGACTTCCCTGAATTCTCTCTTGAATTCAGGGTGTGCCCGGTCCAGATAGATATCTGTGACTCCCCCGGACAAATTAATCCCGAGATCAGCGGCTTTTTTAGCCTGCCAGAGATCATGGTGAAAAAGATAATGCTCAGGTTTCTTGAGTTTGTAAGTGGATGCGCCTAACATGAAGCTTTTGTTTAACAGCTGAAATGCTTCCAGGAAGCAGTCATTAGGACCTGCCAGATCCTTCGGTGGCTGGTGCTGCGAGCACTCCACCAGCCAGTATTCGGTATAACGGAGTTTCCTCAGGTAATAATAACCGCCTGCCGGGCATTCCGGAGCCTTGAAATCAGGACGGACAGCTGAACAGATGTCAAAAAGAGTGCGCTTCTGAGACAGCCCCTGCAGATACCCTTCATGCACTATCCGCTCAAGCAGCCGGATGTTTTCCAGGCAGGTGCGTGTTTTAACCAGAACCTCTCCTGTAACAGGGGTTTTGCTTTCCGCGGAATCGGCTGGGGTTTCCGCAGTAGCTGGAGTCGTTTTGACTTCCCCGGTCTCTGCGAAAAGTACTGCAGTGAGCAGAGAAAAAAAGAGTGTCAGAAACAATGATTTCATTTACAACAGTATATCAGAATTGCATTCCATGTCAGGAACTATTTCGAGTCAGAATCTGGACGGCCTGCATGACCAGACATCGTTTTTCACTCCTGTGCCGTCTCCTCCTCCGATTACCCACAGCTTGCTTTTATAAACCAGGCTGGAATGATAAAAACGCCCTGGGAATACAGCGACAGCAGCTATCTTGGTCCAGGTGATGCCATCACTGGTGGACCAGACATCATTCTTATATGTAAGATCTGCAGTTGTAACGCTCTGATATCCACCTATCAACAATAAGCTTTTTCCATAAATCAGGCATGAGTGTGCGGTCCGGCTTCCCCAGGGAGCTTCAGTAGTAACTGCAGTCCAGTCCTTGCCATCAGTGGAATACCATGCATCACTGTAGTTAGAATTGCTGCCGCTGCCGCCAATTACCCACATTTTATTGTCAAAAACCAGACATTGGGTGCCTGTTCTTGCAGGCCAGGGAGCAGATGAGGCAACCTCTGTCCAGTTCAGGCCATCTGTAGAACACCAGACATCATTCGAGAATTTATAAAAGTTATACCCTCCCATTATCCACATTTTGTTGTCAAAGATAAGACCTGAATGGTTAGATCTCCCGCTCCAGGGCGCTGAAGGGGTCACCTGAATCCAGTTGATTCCATCAGCTGAATTCCAGACATCGTTGTTATACTTATTCGAATCATTAGTATAACCGCCCAGCAGCCACATTTTACTGTCAAAAACCAGGCAGACAGGAGTATTTCTTTTGCTCCAGGCAGCACTTGCAGTAGCCAGGGACCAGGAAATTCCATCAGTCGAAGACCAGACATCGTTTTTTGTGCTGGTCCCGTCCCAACCGGCCATCACCCAGATCTGGTCGTTAAAGACAAGGCTGGCCTGACCGCGGCGGGCGGAAAAAGCCGCCTCTGAAGTCGCCTGTTTCCATCTTAGCGAAACCGGGGCAACTGAATCCAGCAGTTTACTTGAGGTAAAGATGATCACAGAAAACAATGCAATCACAACCAGGAAAAAAATCAGTGCCTGAAATACCCTGGCCGAACAGCCAGGTCTGATATCTCCAGATGGATACCTTTTCATCAGGAAAAAAATTAATCTGTCGATTAAATTCGGTTTCTTACGGGTATGAATCTCATGTTGAATATCGCTGTAAGTAGAATCCCATTCATCACGAGGCATTATTTATCCCTCTCTGCCTGAATCCAGTCCGCTATATTTAATTAACATGAGTCTGTGTTTAAAGTAAAATTTTCAGACAGGTAATATTTGCATCTCAGAATCGCGATGGCCTGCATGTCCAGACATCGCTGAAACAGGTAGTGGCATTATTCCACCCCCCGATTACCCATATTCTGTTGTTTAAAACTATACTGCTATGCTGATCTCTGGGACTGAAAGCGGCACTGGGCGTGACCTGGGTCCAGGTTGCACCATCGCGGGAATACCAAACATCATTAGTAAATCCTGTATAGTTAAGTCCGCCGCCGATTATCCAGATCTTGTTGTCATAAACCAGGTTTGAATGATCACTTCGTCTGGAAAAAGCCGCATTTTCCTGGACCTGGGTCCAAGTGATCCCGTTACTGGAATACCAGACATCATTATAATAATTAGTGCTGTCATATCCGCCAATCAACCACATCTTGTTGTTAAAAACCAGGCTGGAATGACTATAGCGTTTGGAAAAAGCCGCACTGGGTGTGGCTTGAGTCCAGTTAGCGCCGTCAGTAGAATACCAGACGTCATTGTATGAAGTGGAACCACCAAACCATGGGGTCCCGCCGATCACCCACATTTTATTGCCAAAAACCACACTGGAATGCAAGTATCTTGGAGGAAAAGCCGCATTAGGTGTAATCTGGATCCAGGTTACACCATCGGAGGAAGACCAGACGTCGTTATTACATTTTGTTCCGTCCCACCCACCGATCACCCACATCTTATTGTTAAAAACCAGGCTGGTATGAGCATGTCTGGCAGAAAAAGCTGCATTTGCAGTGAACTGAATCCAGGTGATCCCATCAGCAGAAGACCATACATCATTTAAATTTACAGCACCCTCTCCGTAACCTCCGATCACCCACATTTTGTTGTTAAAGACTATACTGGAATGAACTCTTCTCTGGGGAAATGGTGCTCTCGCTGTCGCTTGCGTCCAGCTGCATTTTAATGGAAATGTATCAATAAAATCCCTGGTAATTTTTATGGTGAAAATAATAATTAAAATCAGAATTACAAGAGCCTTGAAACTCTTTACCTCTTTCAATAGCTTTAGTGGATTACCAGGTTTGACATCTTTGGCAGGCAGTATTTTCAGTAAGCGAAATATTATTTTATCGATTAATTTCGGTTTCCTACGGATATGAATCTCATACTGAACATCTTCATCATTTGAATCCAATCGGTCACGCGACATTTATTACTTCCATCTGCTTAATTCTTATCCCTTTTATTTGATTAACACAATTCTGAATTTAATGCAAAATCAATCAATTCAAATCACTAACTCGACTTTGGCAAATTTTCCATATCATGCCGCTGAAACCCTTGTGGGGTGGCCAGGCGTAACTTATTTCTCGATCTGAGCCTTGCGAAGGAGAGAAAAAGTTATGCCAGGACAGGACCCGCCACAAATCAAGGTTTTTAACAAATATCTGGCTGCACACCATAAAAATTTGCCAAACTCAAGTCACTAAATCTAAATGTTTTATCTTCTAAACTGGAAAAATTGCCAAAGTCGAGTAAACTAAAAAGGAATATGACTGCGGAGGATCAAATGAAAACTACTGAAATACCTTCTAAATACCAGCCCGAGGAACTGGAGAAAAAATGGTACGCCTTCTGGATGGAAGGCGGCTATTTCAAATCCAGAGCCAGTGCGGATAAAAAACCCTTCACCATCGTGATCCCTCCGCCGAATGTCACAGGCATTCTCCACATGGGACACGCTTTCAACAACACTCTGCAGGATCTGATCATCAGAACCCGCAGAATGCAGGGTTTTGAGGCCTGCTGGCTGCCAGGCACAGACCACGCAGGGATCGCCACGCAAAATGTGGTGGAAAAGGCTCTGGCCAAAGAAGGAAAAAAGCGCGAGGACCTCGGCCGCGACGCTTTCATCAAGCGGGTCTGGGAATGGAAGAAAGAACATGGCGGGACCATCATCAATCAGCTCAAAAAGCTGGGCTGCTCCTGCGACTGGGATCGAGAGCGCTTCACCATGGACGAAGGACTGTCTCGTGCCGTGCGCGAAGCTTTCTGCAGACTCTATGAAGAGGGTCTGATCTACCGCGGCTATTATCTCGTGAACTGGTGCCCGCGCTGCACGACAGCCATCGCAGACGATGAAGTGGAACATGAGGAAATAAACGGCGCATTTTATCATGTAAAGTACTTTTTCAAGGACCAGCCGGATAAATTCATAGTGATCGCCACCACCAGGCCTGAGACGATGCTCGGAGATACTGGAGTGGCAGTGAATCCTGACGACGAGCGCTACAAAGACCTGATCGGCAGGAAACTGATTCTGCCGCTTGTGGGACGGGAACTTCCAATCATTGCGGACAAGCGGGTGGACCTGGCTTTCGGAACCGGCGCGCTCAAGGTGACGCCTGCCCACGACATCAATGACTATGAAATCGGACAGGAGCACAAGCTGGAGTTCGTCTCAGTAATGGATGAAAAAGCCAGGATGAATCACAAAGCAGGAAAATACGCCGGACTGGACAGATACGAGTGTCGAAAGCGGATTGTCGAAGATCTGACCGAACAGGGCTTCCTGATCCAGACTGTACCCCATTTACACTCAGTCGGCCACTGTTATCGCTGCCATACCGCGATCGAGCCCAGATACAGCGAACAGTGGTTCGTGAAGATGAAGCCGTTGTCCGTGGAAGCACTGGCAGTGGTGAATGACGGACTGGTAAAATTCCATCCTGAAACATGGGCTAAGACATATGAAAACTGGCTCAACGGCATCCGCGACTGGTGCATTTCCCGCCAGATCTGGTGGGGCCACAGGATCCCTGTATTCTATTGTGATGAATGCAAACACACCTGGGCGAGCCGGGTGGATGACAAAAAATGCCCGAAATGCGGGACAGCTGAAATTCATCAGGACCCTGATGTGCTGGATACCTGGTTTTCCTCGTCGCTCTGGCCTTTCTCTACATTCGGCTGGCCTGATAACACCGCGGATTTAAACTACTTTTATCCCACTTCCACCCTTTCCACAGGCTTTGACATCATTTTCTTCTGGGTGGCCCGCATGATCATGATGGGCACGAAATTCATGAAAGACGTGCCGTTCCGGGATGTTTACATCCATGCCCTGCTGCGCGACGAGCACGGGAAAAAAATGAGCAAATCTTCGGGCAACGCGATCGATCCTGTGAAACTGATCGAGGATTACGGAACAGACGCCCTGCGCTTCACAATGGCCTCGCTCGCCATCCAGGGACGGGACGTGAATGTATCGCTGAAAAAGATCGAAGGTTTCCGCAATTTCATGAACAAGCTCTGGAACGCCCATCGATACATTCTGATGAACCTGGAGGGTTACCGGGAAATCGAACTGAAAAAAGAGGAACTGCTGCTGCCAGACCGCTGGATTCTTTCCAGACTGGAAAACACAGTGGCTACAGCAGAAGCTGATTTCAATTCTTTCCGCTTTTCTCACTCCTCTCAGTCTCTCTATGAATTCCTCTGGGATGACTTCTGCGACTGGTACATTGAGATTTCCAAGGTTTCGCTCGCCTCCAGCGACAAGCAAAGAAAACTGGTCACACAGAATGTGCTCTATCGTGTGCTTGCAAGAATCATCACCCTGCTGCATCCATATACTCCGTTCATCACAGAGGAGATCAGGGAAAACATGGGGATAGCAAAACCGCTGATCATTTCAGAATATCCTCAGGTAGATCAGAAATATCTCGACTTAGAGGCTGAACAGCGGATGGCTGTAGTAAAAGAAATCGTGCGCGCCAGCAGGAATTTCCGCAGCGAATACCAGATCCCGCCTCAGCAGCTGATCAGGATCATGGTGAAACCTGAAAACGAGCGCATCCTGACCCTGATCACTGACAGCAGGGATTACATCATCTCACTGACAAAATGCTCAACCCTGGAAACCGGTCTCCAGATTGACCGGCAGGGCGCCTGCGGCACGCAGGTGGTGGCAGGTGCAGTTCTTTACTTTCCGTTGGAAGGCCTGATCGACACAAACAAAGAGGTCACCCGTCTCACCCGCGAGCGGGAACTGCTGCTGACTGAACTTGGGCGTGTGGATAAAAAACTCAATAGCGATGGCTTCCTCGCCAAAGCTAAGCCTGAAGTGGTGACCGAACAGAGGGAAAAGCGGGAGGAACTCGGGAAGAAACTGGCTCAATTGGAGCAGAATTTAACAGTACTGAAAAAGTAGTTAGCGGAAACTCCCGGGACATCGTCATTCCAGCGAAAGCTGGAATCCAAGTCCTTGTGTGCTTAAATTTTTGCGTCTGCTTAAGTAATCCGGTAGAAATTTTCCCACTTCCTGCCAGAATCGCTTCCCGTGATTTCTGTATTTCAAATGACAGAGTTCATGCACCACAATATAATCAACCAGTTCAGGAGAGCCCATGATGATTCTCCAGTTGAATCTGATTTCACCTTTTGCATTGCAGCTGCCCCATCGTCTTTTTTGTTCCTTTATTATTATTCGCGACGGATACTGTTTCAGCACGGATGAAAAAAACGCGCATCTTTCCTGCAGGCAGTTTTCCGCTTTGTTCAGATACCACTTTTGCAATAAATCCCTGGCGGTTTCACCTGTTAGTTCGGGTTTCAAGTTCCTGGGTAAATAAACGGTCAGGTACTTACCGCTAAGTTTGCATCTTGACAGCTTGTTTTCAGGAATTTTCTCTATTGAATAAACATATTCACGCCCAAGGTATTTAAGACGGCAACCTGGTTGAAGAGTTTCTCTGTTTGCAACTTTATGGCAGGCAAGGTCCTCAATTTTTTTAATTATCCAGGTTGATTTCTTTTTCAGAACATTCAAAATCATTTCGTGAGAAGTACAGAAAGGCGCTGTTACAGACAGTCCTTTTTCCGGATTTATCGTAATGCCGATGCTGAACCTGCGGCTGCTGCGGAAAAGCGAAAATGTCGTTCTAAGTTCAGCGCATATAACTGGAAAATTCCCGATAAATTCGATTTTTTGTTTCATTTCTTATAAAACCGTACTTTAGCCAGTTCGATGATTTTGGGAATCAGCGAGATTGTATTCGTTCAACAGGTCTTTATCGGACATTGGTTTTCTCGCTCTTTTTAAGTAGTACAGTCCACATTTTCCTGGGTAATTTTGCTGCACCCAATTCTGCTTCACCAAGATCTAATTCTCTCACAGCTTGTGAGAGAATTGTCGTAAGTTGTGTCCCAAGATTGTCGCAAGTTCAGTTTGTCTCCTTGAGCATCAGTCCAGCGGAGATCCAATAGGTGATAGTGAATTTGTGGATAAAGTTCTTTGTCATTACATACGTCATCGGATAATGGTATGTAAACCTCATCTTCTCAATCATTGAGTTATATATTTCGCAAAAACCGGTCTAATGCTTTCCATAAGGTTTCGCAGGTTAGACCAGGGGATTTTCTCATCATACTGCAAGCGGCCAACAACGATCGATGGATGGACGCCAATTTTTTCTGCAAAAGACTTCACTCTGTTTCTGGTGAACAAGGGTTCGGTTTCATCAAGAAACTCTTGATACTTTTCTTCTGGAATCAAATGATTCGCAGCAAATTCGTTGGCTTTAATTTCTACGGCATCAAGCTCCTGATGATAAAGATCAATGTCAACTCTGGTATCTTTGTTGAGTAAGTGGGCTATTTCATGCAGCAGGGTAAACCAGAAATTATCTTTGCGATCCAGTCTCAAAGTCATGGCAATTACTGGAAATTTGCCTTCGATCCAGAAAGCGGCGCCGTCTACGCTTGTCTTGGAAAGATGGGGAAGAAGCACGAACCTGACGCCGGTCTCAGCGAGCAGTGCCGGTACTGCGGCTGTATCGGCATCGTTTGTTGATCCGCTGATCAAAGCAAGTTTATCGGCAAGTTTGGAGAGCAAGGCTTTAGAATATTTTTTTACTTTGAGTTTTTCAGCCTCGATCTCGGCTTTTCTCTGCCAGGCGCGGATTGAGGGATCGGACGAATACTTCGTTTTAGCCTTGCGCAGACGAGCAGAGAGTGGTTTCAACTGATCTAAATCGGGGATATCGTAAAAGCGCAAAATTTTTGTGTGCAGTTCATCAGTTGAAGTGAAACCCGTGATCCATTTTCGCTTCACCATTTCCTTTACAGGAGCAAGCTCGAAAATTCTGGCTTTAAGCGAGATGTCGGAACGATCCTGTTTCTCGTGGAAAATCAAATCCAGACGGAAGGAATTTTCAAGATTGAGCCAAAAATCCGCGGAAGTGCCGAGTGCCGCACTGAATAATACCGCAGTTTCCGGTGTGATCGCTTTTTTCCCCTTGATGATTTCATTGACGACTTGGATCGGCCTGCCGATGATGTCGGCAAATTCGTCCTGTGTCCATCCGCGCTCGTCAAGTTCGTCCTTCAGGATTTCTCCGGGTGGAATAATAATAAACGGTCTGGCATTGTTCATTTAATCTCCGTAATGATTTACGATTTCAAGAATAATCACGATTTTTCCCAGCGTATTTTTGGTCATTGAAACGATCAGCCTCCAACTTTTATTCAACCTGATTGAATACTTACCTTTCTCGCCCTTCATGCTTTCAAAATTCAAGCTTCTGATCTTGCGGAGGTCATTTTCATTGCTGGCGTCCTTGATGGCATTTACTTTTTTTACAAAGGCTCTGACGATTTCGCAAGGATAGTCTTTTGCACCTTTGCCGGAATAATAAAGCTCTTCAAGCTTATTTGACGCGAATTTAAACAGCACCTTCTTAACCTCATCAATTTCATTATAACTTATACTTAATTACTTGTCAACTATTATTCACCCATAGTATTGAATCTATTAATCAACTTTGACTTTGCCTGTCACCCCAATTGTAACTATAACCTCTTGCATGAAGTGGATATACTTATATTGTATTCGAACCAACCATTATGCAAGTTGATATTCGTATTAATAACTTGCGACACCCAATGTTTAAATTTAAAAATTGCGAACAGGCATCTGCTTTATGCCGGATTCTAGGAGAGGATGGATACCAGCTTTCCCCACTATGCTGAAGCTCCTATGAAATTTAGACGCTGGTTGACGGGAGATAGTGCGAAACATTGAATGCCATTATTTGAGCAATAAGGCAGGTTATTTCAGGCTAGAAAGCTCAGGTTTTTATACTGATCTTCAGTTCATCCAGCTGCTTCGGGTCAACTGAATCCGGTGCGCCTGTCATCAGGCAGGAGGCTGAGGCTGTCTTAGGGAAGGCTACCACATCGCGGATGCTCGTCTCACCTAAGAGAATCATCACCAGCCGGTCGAAGCCGAAGGCGAACCCTCCGTGGGGCGGAGCCCCGTATTTGAAAGCTTCCAGCAGGAATCCAAAGCGGATTTCAGCGTCTGCATCAGACATGCGGATTACATTCAGCATCCGTTTCTGTAACTCACGATGATTGATCCTGATCGAACCTGAGCCGAGCTCAGTCCCGTTCAACACCATGTCATAAAGCTTTCCGTGCACTTTCAATGGCTCGGATTCAATAAACTGCATGTCCTCTTCGCGCGGATGCGAGAAAATATGATGCTTGGGCGTGTAATTCCCTGTGTCATCCAGCTCAAAAAGCGGGAAACGGTTGACCCAGAGAAATTTCAGCGCTGACTTGTCTGTAATCAGGTTCTCGCGGTCTGCAAGGATTTTGCGCAGATGGCCGAGGCTGCAGCAGGCGCGCTCGTGGTTTTCATCAGCCACTATGAAGATCAGACCCGTCTGGAGACCGCTTTTTTTAATCATTTTCGCCTGGATCTCAGCTGAGAGGAATTTGGCAATGCCGCCGTCCAGTTTTCCTGAATCGACTTTAACAAAGGCCAGGCCGCCGATTTTGTATTCTTTCTTTAAAATTTCCTCGAATTCAGTGATGTTTTTCCGCGAATACTGATTTACCGGATTCAAGGCCAGGGCTCCGATCTTCCCCTTCTTTTCCAGCACCTTCTGGAACACCTGGAATTCAGATCCTGCCACTTCAGCCGCCAGATCCAGGATTTCGAGCCCATAGCGCAGGTCAGGCTTATCCGAACCGAAACGCTCGATGGCTTCTTCGTATGAGAGGCGCAGGAAAGGCCGCTCCACCTTCCGGCCACAGGCCTTTTCCAGTCCATGCACAATCAGCTTTTCGCACAGTTCATAAACATCCTCTTCGTCCACAAAGCTCATTTCCAGGTCGATCTGGGTGAATTCCGGCTGCCTGTCGGCCCGCAGGTCCTCATCGCGGAAGCAGCGGGAAAACTGGAAGTAACGCTCCATGCCGGCAACCATCAGCAGCTGTTTCATGAGCTGCGGAGACTGCGGCAGGGCATAAAATTTCCCGGGCTGTACGCGGCTGGGAACAAGATAATCCCTGGCTCCTTCAGGTGTGCTTTTGATCATGATCGGAGTTTCCACTTCCAGGAAACCCTCGTTGATCAGGAAATCCCTCAGGCAATGCCCGAAACTGGAACGAAAAATCATGTTCCTGGTTAGATTGGGTCGCCGCAAGTCCAGGTAACGGTATTTGAGCCGCACATTTTCACTGGCTGTCTCCCGTTCGTCGATTACGAAGGGCGGAGTTTCGCTCCTGTTAAGAATTTCAAGCCCTGAGGCTCTGATTTCGACCTTACCCGTATGCATTGAAGGGTTCACATTTTCCGGGGTCCTGGCTGCCACCATGCCGGAAATGGAAACTACGAATTCCGGACTGAGTTCAGCTGCGCTTCCGCACAGGGTTTCATTGTCCGAGGGGTCGAACACAACCTGAACCAGTCCGGATCTGTCGCGTACAAGGATAAAAATCAGGCTGCCGAGGTCACGCCGTTTATGCACCCAGCCGTTGACAGTCACGATTTTACCAATAAGCTTTTCAGTCACTTCTCCGCAATATTGAGTCCGTTTAATCATTATTATCAGCCTCTGATCAGTTTGCAGATCAGGGCCAGATCGTCCAGCTGCACATCGAATTCTTTCTTGTGATTGAGGTCCTTAAGCTTGGCCTTGCGCTCGCGCAGCTCATTCTCCCCGATGATCAGGGCGAACAACTCTCTGCGCTTATCCGAACTGCGCAGCTGAGCCTTCAGGCTTTTTCCTCTGAAATCCATATCCACCTTTAAACCCATTTTTCTAAGATCCTGGGTCAGGCGAAAGCTGACTTCCAGGGATTTCTCGTCCAGGGCGATCACCCTCAGTTCGATCAGGTCGCTGTCTGGAATCACCACTTCGTCGGCGTCCATGGTGAGCAGGATGCGCTCTATTCCGGCCGCGAAGCCGACTGCCGGAATGTCCGGACCGCCCAGTTCCTTGATCAGGTTGTCGTAGCGTCCCCCACCCCCGACTGCGTTCTGTGCGCCGAGGGAGCTGGACACGAATTCGAACACTGTCTTGGTATAATAATCCAGCCCTCTTACAAGGGAAGGCGCGATCTCGTACTTGATGCCCAGAATGTCCAGGCCATGCCTGACACCTTCAAAATGAGCCTTGCAGTCATCACAGATGTATGACAGGGACTGGGGAGCTTCAAGCAGCAGCTCGTGGCAGCCTTCGTTCTTGCAATCCAGTGTCCTGAGCGGATTCTTATGATACCTCCGGTTGCAGTCTTCACAGAGAGATTTCAGATTGATCTCCAGGAACTTCTTCAAGCTTTCCATGTAATGCACTCTGCATTCACGGCAACCCACTGAATTGATGTTAATGGAAAGATTCTGAAGGCCCAGGGATTTGTAAAGGTTGTTGATCAGTGAGAAAATCTCCACATCCGCCCAGGGAGAAGATTCACCGAAAATCTCAAGCCCAAACTGATAATGCTGCCGGAATCTGCCGGCCTGGGGCCGTTCGTATCTGAACATAGGACCTACGTAATAGAGCTTGCAGCGTTCCTCCTGCTTGTCCAGGCCATGCTCGATGTAGCTGCGGACCGCCGAAGCCGTACCCTCTGGTCTCAAAGTCATGGAACGATTGCCGCGGTCGTCAAAAGTATACATTTCCTTTTCCACAATGTCAGTCCCGTCACCCACACCCCTGACAAAAAGCTCTGTGGATTCAAAAATCGGAGTGCGGATTTCCCTGTAACCGAAACAACGGGTTATCTCCCTTATCTTTTCTTCCAGATGATGCCAGCGATAACTGTCGCCGGGTAAAATATCGTTTGTTCCCTTGGGTTTCGTGATCATTTATCCTCCTAATTCTTTTTTGCCGTTTTTAAAATGGCTTGGTTCGCATCTTTCAGTTGCTGAAAAACTCTCTCAGGAGTAAGTGGTATCTGACAGAATTTAACACCCGTAGCATTCCTGACTGCATTGGTGATTGCAGGAGCCACACCCATCAGCGGTAATTCTCCAAACCCTTTCCCGCCGTATGGACCCTGGCTGTATGGTTTTTCAGCAATCAAGGGTACGATTTCAGGAGCATCGAGCACAGTGGGAATGATGTAAGTTGAAAAGCCGGTAGTCTTCATCAGACCATTGTCGTGCAGTATTTCTTCGCAGGTGGCGTAACCTGCGCCCTGCAGAGTGCCGCCCTGAATCTGGCCTTCAACCTGCTGAGGATTGATAGCTTTCCCGATCTCATGGCAGGCAGTGATCCGCTCCACTTTAATTTCACCGGTTCTAAGATTTACAGCCACTTCCGCAATATTGGTGGCATAGGAATATGTGAAATAGGCATCTCCCTGCCCGTTTTCATTGTCAAAGGTCGTGTTGGGAGCAACATACCATCCCACAGTCGACAAGCCGGTCTTTTTCTCGTAAAGAGCAAATTTCGCGAGCTCCTGCAGCTCAATTTCCCTGCCTGTGGCAATCTGAATCACTTTATCGTTTTTCCACAAAACATCAGGGGCAGAAACACTGGTGGAGAATTTTTCCGAAAGTGCCGGCAGGAGCCTCGTCTTGAGCTCACGGCAAGCGACGATCACAGCGTTCCCGGACATGAATGTGGCTCTGGAAGCTACAGTAGGGCCAGAGTCAGGGACGCGGCTGGAATCGACATCCAGGATCCGGACCCGCTCGTAACTGATCCCAAGTTCCGATGCGGCAATCTGGGCGATTACGGTTTTATATCCCTGCCCCATCTCTGTGTTGCCTGCAGCCACTTCTGCGCTGCCGTCTGCATTCAGCTGGACAAAAGCTCCGCTTCGGTCCAGGTGTTTGCCGCCGGCTCCCAGCCCCACTCCATAAAAAACAGTGGATAAGCCGATGCCTTTTCGCCATTCCTCTTTTCCCGGATTGTTCTTAAATTCAAAAATCTTCTGTTTGTAGCCGCTGCTTTTCAAGGCTTTTTCCAGCGTTTCCCTGGCTCCCACAGATTCCGTCAGTTTCTGATTTGTGGCAGTGGTATCGCCTTCGGAAATCAGGTTGATCCTGCGTATTTCCAGAGGATCCCTGCCCAGCGAGTGAGCTATCTCGTCCAGCTGGCTTTCATGAGCAAACAGGATCTGCGGCGTCCCGAAACCCCGGTAAGCGCCGCAGGGCACCAGATTAGTGGCCACCGCATATGTCTCGACCAGCACATTGTCAATCCGATAGGGGCCCGCGGCATGCACTGTCCCCCGCCAGAGCACGACCGGCGAGAGAGTGGCATAGGCTCCCGCGTTTAAATAATATTTTACTATCACAGCTTTGATCCGCCCCTGTTCGTCGTAAGCGGTTCTGTAGTGTGTAATGCTCGGGTGGCGCTTGCTGGAGAAGATCAGGTCTTCTTCTCGCGAGAGCACAAGCTGTACAGGTCTGCCGGATTTCCACGAGAGCAGCGATGCATAGGCAGCCATCAGCGAAGGGATATCTTCCTTGCCGCCGAATCCTCCACCTGTGGCAGCCTGAATGATCCGCACCTTGGAGAGCGGCAGCCCCAGTATCGAGGCCACGGCGTCCCGCACGTAAAACGGGCACTGCATGGAGCCATAGACAGTCATGCTGCCGTCAGAGTCGGGGACTGCAAGCATGCCTTGTGTTTCCAGATAGGCATGCTCCTGATAAGGAGTGCGGTAGGTATCTTCAGCGATCCGAGGAGCTTGCTTGAAAGCTTCGTGCGCATTGCCTTTGACGATCCTGTATGATTTGAAAATATTATCTGTACCATAAACCCTGGGGGCGTCCTTCTTCAGAGCGTCTTCGATGGAGAGAACGGCTGGAAGGGGCATGTATTCCACCTTGTAAGCCCTGACTGCATCAATCAGCGTATTTTTATCTTCTGCAGCGATCAAGGCTATGGGCTGGCCGTGGAAATTAACTTCAGCTACCGGTAGAAACGGCATGTCCGAAAAAACCAGAGGCAGGATGTTTTTCCCTGGGATGTCCGCTGCAGTCAGGATGAGCGTGTTTTTCCGGAGCTTCCGGTCGGAGATACCCTTGAGATTTATCTGAGCATGAGCAGATGAGCTCATCACCATCTTTGCATAAAGCATTCCTGGAAGCCTGAGGTCCGCTACGAACTTCTCAGTTCCCCTGACTTTTTCCAGTGCATCTTTCCTGGCTACCGACTTGCCGACAGACATGGCTGCTCCTAATTGTAAGAATCAATCTTGTTTTTGAGTATCTCAGGGATTATATTTTATCCGAATCAGACTGGAATCTCAACTTGCCTTTTATCCCTGAAATTTCTGTTTCTGAATGTTTGCCAAAATCATCACTTGTCGGATACAATTTCAGGAATCACATCGAGGAGGAATTCAATGAGCGTAATTCAGGAAATCTTTGCCCGCGAAATACTGGACTCCCGGGGTAATCCTACCGTGGAAGTCGAATGCTATCTGGAAGACGGGACTTATGGAAAAGCCTGCGTCCCCTCTGGTGCCTCCACTGGGGAGCATGAAGCCCTTGAACTGAGGGACAAGAAACCGAACCGCTACCTGGGCAAGGGAGTGGAAAAGGCTGTGGACAATGTGAATGAAAAGATCGCTCCGATGCTCGTGGGTCTGGATGCCCGCGACCAGCTTCAGATCGACCAGATCCTTTTAGACCTTGACGGCACAAGCAATAAGAGCAAACTGGGCGCCAACGCCATTCTGGGCGTGTCGCTGGCCTGCGCCTATGCCGCTGCCTCCACTTCGGCTCTGCCCCTCTATCGTTACCTGGGTGGCGTAAATGCCAAGACACTGCCTGTACCCATGATGAACGTCTTAAACGGTGGTGCCCATGCAGACAACAACCTGGACATCCAGGAATTCATGGTTGTTCCGGCCGGAGCCCCGAGTTTCAAGGAAGCGCTGCGCTGGAGTGCAGAGACTTTCCATAACCTGAAGAAGCTGCTGGCCGAAAAAAAACTCACCACAGCGGTCGGCGACGAGGGCGGATTTGCCCCCAACCTCAAGAGCAATGCCGAAGCCATCGAATACATCATCAAGGCCATCAAAGCCGCCGGCTACAAAGAAGGCAAAGACATCTTCATCGGCCTGGATGTGGCAGCCTCAGGCCTTTACGACGGCAAGAAATACACACTTGAAGGAAAAAAGCTGAGTTCTTCTGAACTGATTTCCTATTATGAAGGTCTGGTCAAGAAATATCCTGTGATCTCGATCGAAGACGGCCTGGCAGAGGACGACTGGAAGGGCTGGAAAGAGATGACAGAGAGAATGGGCCACAAGATCCAGATTATCGGTGACGATCTTTACGTAACCAATACCGAGAGACTGGCCAGGGGCATCAAGGATGGCTCATCCAATTCCGTCCTGATCAAGCTCAACCAGATCGGCAGCCTCACTGAAACCCTGGACTGCATCGAAATGGCAAAAAAAGCCGGTTTCACTGCTGTCATCTCACACCGCTCCGGCGAAACAGAAGACACCACAATCGCGGATCTTGCGGTAGCCACTAACTGCGGGCTGCTCAAGTCAGGCTCAGCTTCACGCTCAGAACGCATCTGCAAGTACAATCAGCTCCTGAGGATTGAGGAGGAACTGGGCGAAGGTGCTCAATATGCAGGGATGAAAGCCTTTTACTCGATTAAAAAATAACCGCCCTTAATTGTCGATTTAAGCATCCGTAATGATGAGACAGGCACTGGCCTGTCTCATCTTTTATTGTTTTTCACCGGCATCGCATCTGGCGATCAGGCGATTCAACCCGTCGATTTGAGAATTTACGGCAACCATAATTTTTGACACAGTGTCACGCAGGGTATCCGTTGGATTATCCCTGAATCCAGAGAGACAGACTCCATCGTAATTTTTCATTCTGCCCAGAAAATATCCCAGGACCAGCATGCTGAGGAAAACAACAAAAATTCCAGTCCGGTTTGGCTGAGGCTCGTCAGATTCGACTTTCAGGAGTTGTCTCTCGGCTGCATCAGCGGCTTTTTCCATGGTTTCCACAAGCACCAGATAGATTTTCTGTGATTCTTCAATAGTCGATCCAATCTGGCCATCGAGACTGGTAAGTTTTGAGAGCGCGGCGCCTTCAGCCAGTAAGCGGTCCCTCTCGACCGATTCGTCAATCAGCTTGTCCAGGATCGCCTTCCATTCCTTCCAGAGTGAGGCGATTTCGAGCATCCGCTCATCGAAACCGGCAGACCTGGATTTCAGCTCATGGCAGATTTGCAGGCAGCTGTCCACTTCTTTTTGTGTTTCCGACAGGAACGCATAGCGGATTTTCCGTGATTCAGTAAGCTTCCGCTCGGGATAGGCCAGCATCCGCTCAGCGGAATTCAGTTCAGTCAGCGCCCTGTTCAGCCTGGAAAGCGATATGAACAACTGCAGGCATTTCGGATCGCCATTTTGCCGGAAGGGATCAGCTGGAGAAGCTCCGATTCCATCAATAGTCAGGAAGAGCAATGCAATACCTGGAAGCAGGAGCAGGATTCTAAAAAAAGAAAATTTTGGCATGACTCCTAAAAAATCGGCAGAAAACAGAATTTAATTTAAAATAAATTTCACTACCCCTTAGACTTTTTTCCAGTTCTTCCGATAGAAATTAAGAGTCTCTACAAAATGTATTTCATTTAAAAAATTTTGTTAGAGACTCTTAATCGAGTATCGAGGAGGTAAGCCATGAAATGCCCGCACTGCCAGAAAGACGACAATTGCTGGACTATGCACAAGGACGAAGTAGTACATCTTCCCTGCAAATTCACAGCCAAGCAGGATGAAATGCTTGACAGGGTCCGTGAAAACAATGGCTAGAAAAAAGGGAATCGTCCGTTAGAGCCCGCCCCGGTATCCGCGGCGGGTTCTTTCTTCAAGAAACATCCGCTCGATCAGTTCAGAATCCTCTTTTATTTTATAAGTCTTCCTGTCCCTGGTAGTCAGAATCGTGATTCCAGATTCGTCATGGAATGATTCTATCTCGCTGGGGCGTAAGTTCAATTTCTTTCCGTTCAGGTTTGTCAGAATCATTCTGTGGTCTTGATCAGAATTTTTTCAGCTATATGATCGAATTCCAGCTTGACTTCGTCTCCAGTGGAGAGGTTCCCCTCCAGCATGGTCTCAGCCAGAAAATCACAAATCATCCGCTCCATCAGTCTCCGCAGTGGCCTCGCACCATATTTTTCAGACTGCGCCCGTTTGGCAAGATAGGAGAGCAGATTATCGCTGACAGTCAGGTTGATGTTTTCTTCCAGCAGCCGTTTCTGGACTGCAGCGAACTGGATTCCTGCTATCTTCCTGATGTCTTCAAGTGAAAGCGCGTTAAAGATGATGATCTCATCAATGCGGTTGATCAGTTCAGGATTCAGCTGATTCTTCAACTCTCTAGTGAGAGTTTTTTCCAGCTCTTTCCGATTGTCACGGCTGAAATCCATGAATCCGATGCTGGAATTCTCGCTGATGTTTCTGGTCCCGATGTTGGATGTCATGATGATGATGGTATTCTTGAAATTAACCATCTTCCCCTGGGAGCTGGTTAAACGCCCATCTTCCAGGATCTGCAGGAGAATATTGAATACATCGGGATGGGCTTTTTCAATCTCATCGAAGAGAATCACTGAATACGGTTTTCTCCTGACCTGCTCAGTCAGCTGGCCGCCCTTTTCATAGCCAATGTACCCCGGGGGGGCTCCGATCAGGCGGCTGACTGCATGTTTTTCCATCAGTTCAGACATGTCGATCCTGATCAGTGCATCATCCGAGTCGAACAGAACTCTAGCCAGCACCCGGGCGGTTTCAGTCTTGCCCACACCGGATGGTCCCAGAAAAACGAAAGATCCAAGCGGTCTGTTGGGATTGGAAAGGTGCACCCTGGCACGCTTGATGGCTGAAGCGATTGTATCCAGAGCTTCATCCTGTCCGATGATTTCCCTGGAAAGCATTGGTTTCAGATTGAGCATCTGCGCCATTTCCCGTTCACAAAGCTTCTGGACCGGGATCTTGGTCCATTCCGAGACCGCAACTGCGACATGTTCTGCGGTAAGCTGCGGTGCGCTGCCCTGGATTTTCATCAGTTCCTTTTTAAGAATTTCGATTTTCTGTTCCAATTCAAGCGCCTGGCAGTGTTTCATCGCGGCCAGTTCGTATTTCTGATCCCTGGTGGCCTCTTCCTCTTCCTGCTGAATATAGACGAGTCCTTTCTGCAATTTACGCAGTTCAACCGGGGTACGGCGGCAGTCAAGCTTGAGCTGGGCCGCGGCTTCATCGATCAGGTCGATTGCCTTGTCCGGAAGGAACCGGTCGGTCAGATAGCGCGAGGCGAATTGTGCGGCTTTTTCCAGGGCTTCATCCAGAATCGAAACTTTATGGAATTCCTCGAATCTACTGCGAAGCCCGAATAGGATTTCGACCGTTTCCCGCACTGAGGGCTCGTCGACCATAATCGGCTGAAGGCGCCGTTCCAGAGCCATATCTTTTTCAATGTATCGCCTGTATTCTTCAATCGTGGTTGCTCCGATCAGCTGGATTTCTCCCCTGGCCAGAGCGGGCTTGAGAATATTGGCGGCATCCATGCCACCCTCCGGAGCTCCGGCACCAACTATGATATGGACTTCGTCGATGAAGATGATCAGATTTCCGGCTTTCTTGATCTCATCGATCAGATTTTTTATCCGTTCCTCAAAATCTCCCCTGAATTTCGCTCCGGCAATCAGTGAAGCAAGAGATAGTTGATAAATCTGTTTGCCATCAAGGGTTTCGGGTACATCTCCACTCACGATCTTCTGTGCCAGCCCCTCCACAATTGCCGTTTTTCCGACTCCGGGATCTCCAATCAGCACAGGGTTGTTCTTGGAGCGGCGCGCCAGAATCCTGATCATGCGGTTGATTTCAGTCTTGCGGCCGATCACAGGGTCCAGCCGTTGAGCCATCGCCTCCGCTGTCAGGTTGATGCCGCAACGGTCGAGCATGGAAGAAGGTTTCGGGTTTTTCTTATCTGATTTGTCATTGCTTGAGATGGTGTAGATGGCGTTGATGATCTCGATCCGCTCAATCCTGATCTCACGAAAAAGTACTGGAATAATACCCTCATCCAGCTTGAGCAGAGCAATCATCAGATGCTCAAGGTCGGCCTGCATGGCTCCACAAGCGTAGGCTTCTTCCACTGCATTCCGCAAAACCAGCTTGGCAGCTGGGGTCAGATCACGATGAACCGCTACCTTGATCTTGGTGTTTGCAGTGAGTGCTTCGATCTCAACCCTGAGATGGCTGTACCTGAGGTTGAAGTTTCCAAGCAAGCGCTTCAGCCCGTCGTCGGCTTCTTTGACGATCGCCAGCAGGAGATGTTCCGGGCCTACGTAAGATTTCCCGAGAAAAGCTGATTCCTCCTGAGCGCTGAACAGGATTTTCTTGGCTCTGTTGGTGAATACTTCAGTCATTTTACTTAGTGGGGTTTTTAAGAGTGTTCAGCTCATTCAGGATCTGTTGAGCCATCGCTGCTATCTTGGCGTCCGGATTGAGCTTGAGAAGTTTATCCAGGGTCTCTTTTGCAGACTGATAATCCTCAAGTTTGGACTGGCAGATTCCCAGACCCAGCATGGCTTTGGTGTTTTGTGGTTCAAATCCGAGTATTTTCTGGTAGCACTCCATTGCGACAGAATAGCACTTCTTGAATCCGTATCTGGTTTTAAGGTTGTGGTTGTTGACATATTGCCTGGACAGGGTGAACATCACCGGGATGTCTTCTGAATTCACGCCTTCAGGCGAGGAAAGGCCGCGTTCATAAAAACCAACGGCATTTTCTTCGAAGTTCATGGCTGTATAGACATCACCCAGCAGAATGTTGATCTTCTTGTTCTCAGGAGCGAATTCCAGGGCCTGATCCAGGTCTGCTTTCGCACGCTCCAGATCTCCCGAGTTTTTTTCGGCAAGCGCACTCTCATAAAGATTCATTACTTTCTTTTCGTTATTTACGAATCCACTGGTGCTGGTATACATCCTCCGCCCCATGTAAATGGATCCATAAGCCAGTATGCATAAAAAAATGATCAGAAAAATTTTATTCATCTAAATACTCAGTCATTGATTCCGAAAATCAGGACTTTTTCTCCCATCCGCTTGAAATCGACCAGCATTGCGCTGTTGCCTTCCCTGGTCTGGAAAAGATTCTTTACCACTCCCTCGTCTTTCCAGATCTGGTGGAAAATCTTCTGGTTAAGCTCATAGTTCTTCTTGCCGATGTTGTAAACTTCTACATTGCTTTTCACGATTCTGGTGGTCTCGTTCTTGATCTTGACTATCGGAGCTGCCTTGACTTTGAATGTCTCTGCTTTTTCCTTGCGTTTCTGGGCTCTGGAAAGTTTCAGCCTGTGCAGTTTGCGCTTGATCGCCACTTCACTGACACTGAATCGATCCGAAAGTTCCTTGTCCGAATATTTCATGTAATTCTTCTTGAGGAAAATCTCATCTTCCTTGGTCCATTTCTTCTGCTTCTGGCGGTGACAGGAAAGTCTGGCCAGCTTGCGCTGGATCGCTATCTCAGAAACATTGAATTTCTCGGCCAGATCCTTATTGGAAAGCTTTTCGAAATTCAGTTCTAAAAAATCTTCTTCCTCTTTGGTCCACCTTTTTGTAGACATCGAAACCCTCCTGATAATGAAGTCGCTCGGTTTTCGGATTAATTTATATCAATAGATTAGCATACGGGGTTAATCAGTGAAATCATCAGCTGTGATGCGGTAAAACTATAGCCATCCTCCAGAAACCTGATCCGTTGTTGGCATTTACCATTCTCAACAGATGCATTATATAATAATGATTACAAATTTGCAAAGATCCTTCAAAGAAAACAGATTTCAGGGTAATGTCCCCAGTTTTTCCATCACCAGTCCGGCCATGAATTCATTCCCGAGCGGAGTGCAGTGCACCTGATCGGGCAGCAGATAATCCTGCCGGGATTTGCCGGCAAGCCAGAGCTTCATGAATGCAGCATAAGCGTCTACTAAAACCACTCCAAGCCTGGCAGCTACGATCCGGGCCGGTTTGTTTTCATTGTCGGGATAATTCAGAAAAAGCACACTGCACCCTGAGCTCCTGCATATTTCAACCGACTTCTCCAGGTCTTTTGCAACCCAGGTGCTGATGAACCGAATGTATGAATCGTTGGCAGCACCCTCCCTGATCCGCCTGTCTATCAGAGAAACGGCCTGGCGGTTGTCGCTTTTACGGAAGTAAACCAGCGCCCGTTCCAGCTGGCCTTTTTCGAGAAAAAGAACAGCTACGCTATTGTAGTAATATTGAAGATCGAACGTATCACTGAACCCGCCAAGCTGGCGATCAAACCAGTCCACGAACGTTTCAGCTGAATCCGGCGAATCAGTGCAGATCCGCAGGACACTGAGCGCTACATTTCCCACGATGAGTCTTCTGCCTCCTTTCTGGAATGCCTGTTCGAACCACCACAGCACCCGGCTGTAGTCCTTCTTTTCCACTTCCACATTTCCCATGCCAAAGTAGTTTCCCGGAAATTCCGGGGCATTGCGGATACCTTCCTCATACCAGCGCCTGGCCTCTTCAAAATCATACTGCTGGAAAAAAGTATCTCCGAGCTGCTGATATGCAGTACCAGACCCGGGATTGGAACTGACAGCTTTTTCCAGCCATTCCCGGGCAGCCGGAAGATTGTTTTTGACCATTTCCATCCTGGACAGATCTAAATAAGCGATAGGACCCACTGGATGCCGCAGTGCGTATTCCTCCAGCGCGGTTTCAACAGTACTGCCTGCTGACAGTCTGGACCTGGCGACTGCATTCTCGGGGTTTACTGCCAGCACCTTTTCGTACCAGCTCTTCGCATCTGATGCTTTTCCCTGCAATGAAGCCAGATTTCCCAGCGCAAACAAGATACCCTCGAAATCCGGATTGTTTCTAAGCCCTTCCATGTAATATTCCCGGGCGCGTTCCGGCTGGGCAAGATCCTCGTGGATGTCCCCGAGCAGTTTATAGATGACTGCGTCATGCGGATCATAGGTAAGGGCCGCGTTCAGCCATCTCAACGCCTGAATGTTCAAATGAGCGGCGAAGTAAATGTGCCCCATCGCAGTAAAATACCCGATGTCAGGCCCGGTCTTATCGATTCCAGTCTTCAGGAGCTCCTGGGCTGATTTCAATTTTCCCAGTTCACAGAGGGAAAGAGCTGCTCCAATATAAAAAGCTGAAATGTCGGGCCATTTACGGATGCCTGTCTCGAACACCGACAAAGCTTCGTTGAAACTGCCTGTCCAGTGAAGCGCAGTACCGAGTGCTCCCAGCTCCAGAGAATCCGAAATGGAATCAGGAGCATCTATTGTGACCAGCAGTTTGGAAAACTGTTTCTGATGGATCAGCTCCCAGGATCTGGAATGATACTGGTTGAAATCCAGGCTGTTCCGCGAAACTTCCATGGTAAACTCCAGGACAGGAGGCTGAATGATTTCAAGTTCACTGGTTTTCTCCCGATTCAGAGAGATCTCTTCAGTGACTTCAGGGATAAATCTTTCTCTGGAAGGTGGATTCCCGGCCAGTCTGGAATGAATGTTTCCAGAAAGAAGTGTGACTAGACGGTAGGTCTTCAGAGAGCCGAGGATTTCCCGAAAAATCACAAGTAAGCTTTCTCCCCCCATTGATTCGGAAAGGCCATTGTGATTCCAGGCATTGGCCGGACCGGCCTGGATCACTACTGTCTGCGGGCGATAAGTTTTCAGGCTCTCCCGCAGTTTATGCAATACATCCGAGGAATTGGCACCAGGGATTCCAAGATTCAACACCAGATAGTCATTCCCAAGCAAGCCCTGAAGTTTAGAAGGATAATCCTGCCCCCTCTCCACCCCTGCGCCATAGGTGACCGAATCACCAAGGCAAAGCACCACTTTTTTTCCCAGGGTTTCTTTCGGGGGAACATAATATTCCCTGCGGAAAACTGTTCCGGCAATATTGAGCACAAGTTCAAGCAGCACCAGAAAACAAAACACACCCAGAAAAAAGACTAATAGTTTGGTTCTGATTTTTTTCCCACGTGGAAAGCCGCTGAATAGGTAGTTATTATCAGAATGTTCAAAAACGTGGAGATGCTAGGCGCATTATCTTTGCATCTAAAATCAGGTTGTTCAAAAACCCCGGATGCGAGGCGCTTGAGCCCGCGCAAGGCGAGGCGTACTAATGGTACGATGAGCCGCGCAGGGCGAAGGCAACGAAGCAGACGGGTGTTTTTCAACAACCTGAAGATGGTGGACGGTAGGAGATTCGAACTCCCGACCTCAGCGTTGCGAACGCCGCGCTCTCCCAATTGAGCTAACCGCCCACTTGACTTATTGATCTTTAACACCGTAAAGTATACCTCGCATTTGCTTTACCATGGTAATGATGCTTTCAAAAATACTATTCTTTACGGCGCAAAAGCTCAATAATAAATTACCCATTGCTTAGAAAATTGTCAATAAACCAGCGGGAAAAATAATGACTGACCTAAGATAAGCCGATTTTCTTCAATGCCGATTTCAGAGTATTGAGTGTAATATCCAAGGCCTTGGCTGTCTGCGCCTTGTTTGATCCGAACTTCTGATAATATCTGCGGATGATTTCCAGCTTATGCTGCTCCATGGAAAGTTTCAGATCATACTCAGAAAAGTCTGCCTTGGAGTCACCGGTTGTTTTCTGAAGCCGCCCTTCATACTTTTCACCTTTCATTTCCCATTTCCAGTGATTCGAAAAATATGCCATTTTAAGATGTCTGGTCAACTGCCTGATGTTCCCCGGCCATTTCCCGCTTGTCAAATACTGCCTGGCATTTTCATCAAAATTAACTGCGTCCAGCTTCAGCTCCTCAGCCAATCTGTAACTGATGTCTTCGGCGATTGCAATAATATCGTCAGGCGACTGTCTGAGAGAGGGGATTTCAAGAATCGTGTCAGTAATGCCATAATAAAGATCCTGTCTCAGCCCATTGCCATCAAAGTCTTCGGGAAGTGCATTTTCAGCAGAACTGATGATCCTGACATCTGTATTGATTTTTTTTACTCCTCCCACCCTGCGGAAGCTGCGTTCATCCAGAAAATCAAGAATTTTTTTCTGAAGCCTGGCAGGAACTTTATCAATGTCCTGCAGAAACACTGTCCCGCCATTAGCTTTTTCCAAAATTCCAGGTTTATTCTGGGTCCCACTGAAACCTTCCAGTCCGAACAATTCCATTTCCAATTGTTCTTCATCCAGACCAGCACAGAATATCTCAAGGAAAGGGCGTCCTGTTCTTCTGCTGCAGTAATGGATCAGGAATGCAGCTGTTTCAACTCCAGTCCCTTTTTCTCCGTTTATCAGGACGTTCCCTTGATTTGTTCCGTATTTCAGAATTAGTTCTTTCAGTTTCAAGAAACATCCGCCACGGGCCAGTAAGAACAGATTCATGCAGTTGATCTGATACTGGGAGTGGACAAAATCAAGATTGATAAATGAGGCAGGCAGGCTTTCAAACAGCTCGAGCTGACCCACAATATCATTTTCTTTCTTGTAATGTGAATGGAGAATCGTAAAATACAGAAGACCCGGAAAAATCAGCTGAGATTTCTTTTCCTGCCAGGCAAGATATTTTCTGACAGATTCTGAATCGACTTCGAATTTTTCGGCCATCATTTGAGGCAGACTGAGCTTATTTTCAAGCAGCCTGAAATTCGGTCCGGTTCTGCTTTGGAAAAAAGACAGGTCATGGCGGTTGTTTAACCAGGTTATCTGATGCCCGGAAGTTACTGCTGCCTCTATCACAGCCTGAAATTCTTTCAGATTGTAGAAAACTTCAGCTCCCAAAAAGAAGAAATGACTGCTGGTTTTAAGAGTTGAAAGAATTTCAAGGATTTTAGCAGGAAATCCTGGCACAGAAGTCAGGACTAACTCTGAATCCTGAAATCTTTGCATAGCAATATAAGATGCCGCAGCACTCTGCGATTCAAGCAGACTGCAGATCAGAATTTTTTGTTCCATCTTAGTCAGGATAATCCGTTAATATTAAACAGTCAATTTCTGACTTGGTACAAATAAGTTTATATTTCCAAAGACAAATTACCGGTTACTTATTGATATGTATTTAATACTATCTGCAAATTGACACATCACCAATTCCAAAAAAATTAATTTCACAGATAGATGGAGACGATAGGAAACTAATTTCAAGGAAATAATATTTCTGACTGTGAAATTCTGACTGTAGCTTAAAGATTGATAAATATAGAGCAGAACTGAAGCAATGGAAAAGGCAAAACAGCGATGGTTGACACAGATATCTGAGAAAGTATGTCTCCTGCTTCTGGTAAAGTAATGAGGTTATAATGCGGCTGAGTCAGAATTTAGATTGTTCCCATAAATATTCAGATGATTTCAGCAGAAAAATAATTCTGACCGGAAAAATCCTGTCTGTTATTTTCCTTTTTGTGTTGCATGGCATCGGTTTTGGAGCTACTGCTTATACCTGGAATGGTTCCACTACCGACTGGGCCACTGCAGGAAACTGGTCTCCAAGTGGTGTCCCGGGCGATGTGGCTGGGGACAGCGTCGATATTCCAACAGGAGTTACAAGCGAACCAACACTTGGTGTCACACCATTAAACGCTCTCGTCGGTCTGACTATCGGCTCAGGTAAAACTCTTACAACAGCAGCCGGAATTACATTGACAGTAAGCGGACCTACGGTTATCGATGGGACATTAACACCCACCACAACTACGATTTTCAGTTTTGCAGCGGTCACGATTGGTGCGACCGGGGCATTCGGCACTGGCACAGGCAGTGGTTTAATGACTTTCAGTGGAGATTTCATCAACAATGGTACCTTCAACGGCGGCAGTGGTATTAATACTTTTACAGGCAACTGGACCAACAATACTGCCAACTATACAGCCACCAGCGCCACCACTAATCTCAATGCCACCAGCAGCAACACCAATTCCAGTTTCGCTCACAACAACGGCACTGTGATCGTGACTGGCGGAACACTGACACTTGGCGCTGATACCACATTCAAAACCCTGACCATCAACAGCGGTGCGACACTGGATTTGGCCGGCTTCAACCTTCCTTCAACTACTGCAATGACAGTCTCAAGCGGAGCTACCCTCCAGCTGAAAGGACCTGAGTCTGTCAGCACTACTCCCACCCTGAGCGCAGGATCCCTGGTCAAGTATCAGGGAACCTCTTCAAGTCCTCAAGCTATCCAAGCCTGGCCCTATAAAAACCTGGAACTCAATACCACAGCAATTACTTATACACTTCCTGGAGTCACCACAGTTGGAGAAAATCTGACAGTTACGCTCGGCACCCTAAGCACAGGCGCTAATGCCAACAATCTCACAGTCACAGGCACTACTTCAATTGCAGCCAGTCAGACACTTACATCTGCAACTTATTCCAGCACTCTCAGTTTCAGCGACACAGTATCCATTTCCGGTGCTCTTACAAACGGCAGTGGATTAATGACTTTCAACAAAGATCTGACCATTAATGCCACTGGCACACTGACACTTGGCACTGGCAATATGGCCTTTGACGGCAATCTTATTTATAAAATAATAGGTGCTGGCACTTTCACCCCTGGCGCTAATCTGACAACAATCTCCAGCGGTACCACCACGCTTGGATCAAACATCACTTTCGGAGCTCTGACCATCAGCAACGGAGCTGCTTTGAATCTGGCAGGTTTCGACCTTCCTTCAGGGACTGCCATCACAGTCTCAAACGGAGCTACCCTCCAGTTGAAAGGATCTGAGACTGTCAACACAAACCCCACACTGAATGCAGGATCACTGGTTAAATATCAGGGCACTGCTGCCGGCCTGGCCATCAAAGCCTGGACCTATAAAAAACTGGAACTCAATACCAC